>NZ_JAAAHR010000096.1:0-35241 GCF_009908215.1 Nonomuraea sp. K271
GGCGTCGGTGTGCTGCTGGTGGAGCGGTTGTCGGATGCGGAGCGTAACGGGCATCGGGTGTTGGCGGTGGTGCGTGGTAGTGCGGTGAATCAGGATGGTGCGAGTAATGGGTTGACGGCTCCGAATGGTCCGTCGCAGCAGCGGGTGATTCGTCAGGCGTTGGCGAATGCGGGGGTGTCGGCTGCTGAGGTGGATGCGGTCGAGGCTCATGGTACGGGTACGTCGTTGGGTGATCCGATTGAGGCTCAGGCGGTGCTGGCGACGTATGGGCAGGGTCGTGAGCGGCCGTTGTGGTTGGGGTCGGTGAAGTCGAACATCGGTCATACGCAGGCGGCTGCGGGTGTGGCGGGTGTGATCAAGATGGTGATGGCGCTGCGTCATGGGGTGTTGCCGCGGACGTTGCATGTGGATGAGCCGTCGCCGCACGTGGACTGGTCGGCCGGCGCGGTCGAGCTCCTGGCGGAGCCCCGGCCGTGGGATCGCCACGACCGTCCCCGCCGCGCGGCCGTCTCCTCCTTCGGCGTGAGCGGTACGAACGCCCACATCGTGCTGGAGGAGCCCACGGCCGCCGAGGTCGAGGCCGAGCCGGTGGATGAGCCTTCGGTGGTGCCGTGGGTGGTGTCGGGTCGTAGCGCGGAGGCGTTGCGGGCTCAGGCGGGCCGGTTGGCCGAGGCGGTGGCGGATGCGCGGCCGGTGGATGTGGCGCATTCGCTGGTGGCTTCGCGGTCGGTGTTCGATCACCGCGCCGTGGTGATCGGCGGCGATCGCGACGAGCTGGTGGCGGGGCTGCGTGAGCTGGCCGGAGGCGCTGCCTCGGCCGTGGTGCAGGGGGTGGCCGGTTCGGCCGGTAAGACGGTGTTCGTCTTTCCTGGTCAGGGGTCGCAGTGGCTCGGTATGGGGGTGGAGCTGCTGGAGGGTTCGCCGGTGTTCGCGGCGCGGATGGCTGAGTGTGAGGCGGCGCTGGCTCCGTTCGTGGGTTGGTCGTTGACGGGTGTGTTGCGTGGTGAGGACGGTCAGCCGGGTTATGACCGGGTGGATGTGGTGCAGCCGGTGTTGTGGGCCGTGATGGTGTCTTTGGCGCAGGTGTGGCGTTCGCTGGGGGTGGTTCCGGCTGCGGTGGTGGGCCATTCGCAGGGTGAGATCGCGGCTGCGGTGGTGGCGGGTGCGTTGTCGTTGGAGGACGGCGCTCGGGTGGTGGCGTTGCGTAGTCAGGCGATCGTCGCTTTGGCGGGGCGTGGTGGTATGGCGTCGGTGCCGCTGGGTTCGGCCGGGGTGGGGGAGCTGCTGACCCGCTGGGAGGGCCGTCTGTCCATCGCGGCGGTGAACGGTCCCGCATCCACGGTGGTGTCCGGTGACGTGGACGCCATCGATGAGCTGCTGGCCCACTGCGAAGGGCAGGGGGTGCGGGCCAAGCGGATCGAGGTGGATTATGCCTCGCATTCGGCGCATGTGGAGTCCATTCAGGACGAGCTGGCCGGGTTGCTGGCTGCGGTCACGCCGCGTGAGGCGCAGGTGGCCTGGTATTCGACGGTGCGGCGGGAGTGGTTGTCCGGGACCGAGGTGGACGGCGCGTACTGGTATGAGAACCTGCGGCGGACCGTGTGGTTGGAGCCGTCGGTGGGTGTGCTGGCCGGTCAGGGCTTCGGGGTGTTCGTTGAGGTCAGTGCGCATCCGGTGTTGACGATGGCGGTGCAGGAGAGCGCCGAGCGTGCGGGTGGTGAGGTGACGGCGTGCGGCACGTTGCGCCGTGACGACGGTGGTCTGCGCAGGTTGTGGGCGAGCGCGGCGGAGCTGTGGGTACGCGGGGTCGAGATCGACTGGCCGCAGACCTACGCCGGCTCCCACCCGCAGATCATCGACCTGCCCACCTACGCCTTCCAACACCAGCACTTCTGGCTGGAGGAGCGCACCGTGGTCGCGGGCGACGTCGGCGCCGCCGGGCTCGGCGCGGCAGGACACCCCCTCCTCGGCGCGGCGGTCTCGCTGGCCGATGCCGACGCGGTGCTGCTCACCGGGAGGTTGTCGCTCAGAACCCACCCGTGGCTGGCCGACCACAAGGTCAACGGCCAGGTGCTGCTGCCCGGCACGGCGTTCGTCGACCTCGCCATCAGGGCGGGCGACGAGGCCGGCTGCGGCGTCCTTGACGAGCTGACCATCCAGGCGCCGCTCATCGTGCCCGAGCGCGGCGCCGTCCAGCTCCAGCTGTCGGCCGGCGCGGCCGGCGAGGACGGGCGCCGGCAGCTCACCGTGCACAGCCGGCCCGACGGCGGGGCCGCCGACGACCCGTGGACCTGCCAAGCCACCGGCGTGCTCGCCCCCGGGACCACGACGCCTCCCGCACAACAGCCGGCCGCCTGGCCGCCCGAAGGCGCCCAGCCGCTCGCGCTGGACGGCCTGTACGACTGGCTCGGCGAGGTCGGCCTCGGCTACGGACCGATCTTCCAGGGTCTGAAGGCCGCGTGGCGGTGCGACGACGAACTGTTCGCCGAGGTCGCGCTGCCGGACGACGCCGACACCGGCGGGTTCGGGCTGCACCCCGCGCTGCTCGACGCGGCACTGCACACCGTCGCGCTCGACGCGGCCACCGCCGAGGACGGGCCGCGCATGCCGTTCGCCTGGACCGGCGTACGGCTGCACGCGACCGGGGCCGCCTCGATCCGCGTCCGGCTCACGCCCCGCGACGCCGACCGCGTGACGCTGGCCGTCACCGACGGCACCGGCGTTCCCGTCGCCGACGTGGACTCGCTGATCCTGCGCCCCCTGCCCGCCCACCTCGGCACGCCGGTACGCAACACGGACGACGACGCGCTCTACACGCTCGAATGGGCGCCCGTCCCCACCGGCGAACCCGTGGGAGAGCAGCGGTGGGCGGTCGTCGGCGACCCGTCGGCCCTTCCCACCGCAGCGGAAAGGCACGACACCGTGGCCGGGTTGCTCGCCGGTGGGCAGGTGCTCGACTGGGTGGCCGTACCGCTGGAAGGCGGGGACGGCGGCGATCTGGCGGCGGCGGTGCGCGAGCGGACCAGCCACGTGCTCGACCTGCTGCGGACGTGGCTGGCCGACGAGGACCACCCGGCGTCCAGGCTCGTCCTCATCACCCACGGCGCGGTCGGCGCCACCGCGGACGACGAGGTGGCGGACCTGGTCAACGCCGCCGTCTGGGGCCTGGTCAGGTCCGCGCAGTCGGAGACCCCCGAACGGGTCGTCATCGCCGACCTCGACCGCGACCCGGAGTCGTACCGTGCGCTGCCCGCCGCGCTCGCGACGGGAGAGACCCAGCTCGCGATCAGGAAGGGCACCGCGTACGCGCCCCGCCTGGGCCGCCCGGGCAGTGGCGGCGCGCTCGTCCCGCCCGCCGGGGCTGCGAACTGGCGGCTGGACGTGACCAGCCGCGGCACGGTCGACGACCTCGCCCTGATCCCCGCGCCCGCCGCGCCGCTCGCTCCCGGCCAGGTGCGCATCAGCACCCGGGCCATGGGGCTGAACTTCCGCGACGTGCTGATCGCCCTGGACATGTACCCGGGCGACGCGCCCATGGGCGGCGAGGGCGCCGGCGTCGTCATCGAGGTGGCGGACGACGTCACCACCTTCGTGCCGGGCGACCGGGTGATGGGCATCATCGACGGTTTCGCCCAGCAGGCGGTCGCCGACCACCGCATGCTCGCCCGCATCCCCGCCGGCTGGTCGTACGCGCAGGCCGCGTCCGTGCCGATCGCCTTCGTCACCGCCTACCACGCGCTGGTGGACCTGGCCGGCCTCCAGGCCGGCGAGTCGCTGCTCGTGCACGCCGCCGCCGGCGGCGTCGGCATGGCCGCCGTGCAGCTCGCCCACCACCTGGGCGCCGAGGTGTACGGCACGGCGAGTGAGCCCAAGTGGCCCGCGGTACGCGAGCTGGGAGTTCCGGAGGAGCGCATCGCCTCCTCCAGGACGCTGGAGTTCGCCCAGACCTTCGACGCGGGCGTGGACGTCGTGCTCAACTCCCTCGCGGGCGATTTCGTGGACGCCTCGCTCGGCCTGCTGCGGCCCGGCGGGCGCTTCATCGAGATGGGCAAGACGGACGTACGCGACCCCGGCGGCCTGCCCGGGGTTCGCTACCAGAACTTCGACCTCACCCTGCTCGCCCCGGAGCGCACCGGCGAGATCCTGGCCGAGATCGCCGAGCTGTTCGCCGGCGGCGCGCTCCGCCTCCCGCCGCTGCGGACCTGGGACGTGCGCCGCGCCCCCGAGGCGTTCCGGCACGTCGCCCAGGCCCGGCACATCGGCAAGGTCGTGCTGACCGCGCCGCCGGCGTTCGACCCCGACGGCACGGTGCTCGTCACCGGCGGCACCGGCGCGCTCGGCGCCATGGCCGCCCGCCGCCTGGTCACCGAGCACGGCGTACGGCACCTGGTGCTGGCCGGCCGGCGCGGCCCCGCCGCCGACGGCGCGGCGGCGCTGGAGGAGGAACTGACCGGGCTGGGCGCCACCGTACGGATCGCCGCCTGCGACGCCGCCGACCGCGACGCCCTGGCCGGGCTGCTCGCGGCGATCCCCGCCGAGCACCCGCTCACCGGTGTCGTCAGCACGGCGGGCGTGCTCGACGACGGCATGATCTCGTCGCTCACGCCGGAACGGGTCGCGGCCGTGCTGCGCCCGAAGGTGGACGCGGCCGTCAACCTGCACGAGCTGACCGCGCACCTCGACCTGGCCCAGTTCGTCCTGTACTCGGGCGCGGCCGGCGTGCTCGGCAGCCCGGGGCAGGGCAACTACGCGGCGGCCAACACGTTCCTGGACGCGCTCGCCCAGCACCGCCGCGCCCACGGCCTGGCCGGGACGTCCCTGGCCTGGGGCCTGTGGACGCCGCAGAGCGGCAGCGGCATGACCGGGCACCTCGACGAGGCCGACCTGGGCAGGCTCAGCCGGTCCGGCATGGGAGCGCTCGGCATCGAGCAGGGCCTCGACCTGTTCGACCGGGCACTCGGCGTGGACGAGGCGGCGCTCGTACCGATCAACCTCGACCTCGCGACGCTGCGCGCGGGAGCGGCCAAGGGCTTCGGGCACCCGATGTTCCGCGGCCTGGTGCGCATCGCCACCCGCCGGGTGGTGGTGGCGGCCGAGACGCCACAGGGCGAGTCCCTCACCGACCGGCTGGCCGCCCTGCCGGACGACGACCGGCTGCCGATGCTGCTCGACCTCGTACGCGGCCACGTCGCCGCGGTGCTCGGCTTCCCCGGGCCCGAGGCGGTCGAACCGGCGCGGGCGTTCAAGGAGATCGGGTTCGACTCGCTGACGGCCGTGGAGCTGCGCAACCGCCTGAAGACGGTCACCGGGCTGCGGCTGCCGGCTTCGCTGGTCTTCGACTACCCGAACTCCGCCGCGCTCGCCGGGCACCTGCTGGAGGAGCTGGCGCCGCCGGCCCACAGCGCCGAGCAGCAGATCCTGGCCGAACTCGACCGGATCGAGGCCCGGCTGGCCGTCATGGCGGCCGGATGCGGCACCGCCGGGGAGATCACCTCCCGGCTCGAACAGCTGGCCTTCTCGTGGAAGGAACGGCACCACGAGGCCGACACCGCCGCCGAGGACGTGGCGGGCCAGCTCAGCTCGGCGACCGCCGACGAGATCATCAACTTCATCGACAGCGAACTCGGACTCTCCTGAGCAGGCGTCACCGACGGCTAGGAAGGCACACCATGGCGACAGAGGAACAGCTCGTCGAATATCTCAAGCGGGTGACGACCGAGCTCCACGACAGCAAGAAGCGGCTGCAGGCGGCCGAGGACAAGGAGCACGAGCCGATCGCCATCGTCGGCATCGGATGCCGCTACCCCGGGGAGATCGAGAGCCCCGAGGACCTGTGGCGGATCGTGTCCGGCGGGGCCGACGCCATCTCGGGCCTGCCCGACGACCGCGGCTGGGACCTGGAGTCGATGTACAACCCCGACCCCGACGCGTTCGGCACCTCGTACGTCCGCGAGGGCGGCTTCGTGAAGGACGTCACGACGTTCGACCCGGCGTTCTTCGGCATCTCGCCGCGCGAGGCGCAGGCGATGGACCCGCAGCAGCGGCTCCTGCTGGAGACGTCGTGGGAGGCGATCGAGCGGGCCGGCATCGACCCGGCCGCCCTGCACGGCAGCAGGACCGGCGTGTTCGTGGGGGCCAACAGCTCCGAGTTCCTCACGCTGATGACGCAGGCGCCGCCCGAGCTGCAGGGCTACCTGATGACCGGCGTCGCCACGAGCGTGGTGTCCGGCCGCATCTCGTACACGCTGGGCCTGGAGGGGCCGGCCGTCACGATCGACACGGCCTGCTCGTCGTCGCTGGTGGCGCTGCACCTGGCGGTACGGGCGCTGCGCAACGGCGACTGCTCGCTGGCGCTGGCAGGAGCGGTCACCGTGTTGTCGTCGCCCGGCACGTTCATCGGCTTCAGCCGGGTGCGCGCGCTGGCCAAGGACGGCCGCTCGAAGGCGTTCTCGGCGGCCGCCGACGGCATGGCGCTCGCCGAGGGCGCGGGCGTGCTCCTGGTCGAGCGCCTGTCGGACGCCCGCCGCAACGGCCACCCCGTGCTGGCCGTCGTCCGCGGCTCGGCTATCAACCAGGACGGCGCCAGCAACGGGCTCACGGCGCCGAACGGCCCGTCCCAGCAGCGCGTCATCCGCGCGGCCCTCGCCGACGCCAGGCTCGCGCCCGTCCAGGTGGACGCCGTGGAGGCGCATGGCACGGGCACCGAGCTGGGCGACCCGATCGAGGCGCAGGCGCTCATCGCCACCTACGGCCAGGACCGGCCGGAGGAGCGCCCGCTCTGGCTCGGGTCGGTGAAGACCAACATCGGCCACGCGCAGGCCGCCGCCGGCGCGGCGGGCGTCATCAAGATGGTGATGGCGCTGCGCAACGGCGTGCTGCCCGCGACCCTGCACGCGGAGGAGCGCTCGGAGCACATCGACTGGTCGAAGGGCGCGGTGGAGCTCCTGACGGACGCCCAGCCGTGGCCGGCCGGCGCGGAGCCGCGCAGGGCCGGCGTGTCGTCGTTCGGCATGAGCGGCACCAACGCGCACGTGATCATCGAGGAGGCGCCGGCCCTGCCGGCCGCCGCGCCGCCGGCCGAGGACGAGCCGCGCCAGGAGCCACCGGCGCTGCCCTGGTTGTTGTCGGGGCGCGGCGCGGAG
Organism: Nonomuraea sp. K271; assembly: GCF_009908215.1. Lineage (NCBI taxonomy): Bacteria > Bacillati > Actinomycetota > Actinomycetes > Streptosporangiales > Streptosporangiaceae > Nonomuraea > Nonomuraea sp. K271. The sequence goes on from NZ_JAAAHR010000096.1 coordinate 7,143, forward strand.
AGCCTGCGGCGGCAGGCCGGGCGGCTGGCCTCGTGGACGCGTTCCCGTCCCGGCGACGGCCCGGCCGACGTCGGCTGGTCGCTGCTGACCAGCCGGACGGCCTTCGACCACCGCGCCGTCGTGGTGGGCTCCGACCGCGATGAGCTGCTGGCCGGTCTGGACGGCCTGGCGGACGGTTCGCCGGTACCCGACGTGGTGCAGGGGGTGGCCGGTTCGGCCGGTAAGACGGTGTTCGTCTTTCCTGGTCAGGGGTCGCAGTGGCTCGGTATGGGGGTGGAGCTGCTGGAGGGTTCGCCGGTGTTCGCGGCGCGGATGGCTGAGTGTGAGGCGGCGCTGGCTCCGTTCGTGGGTTGGTCGTTGACGGGTGTGTTGCGTGGTGAGGACGGTCAGCCGGGTTATGACCGGGTGGATGTGGTGCAGCCGGTGTTGTGGGCTGTGATGGTGTCTTTGGCGCAGGTGTGGCGTTCGCTGGGGGTTGTTCCGGCTGCGGTGGTGGGGCATTCGCAGGGTGAGATCGCGGCTGCGGTGGTGGCGGGTGCGTTGTCGTTGGAGGACGGCGCTCGGGTGGTGGCGTTGCGTAGTCAGGCGATCGTCGCTTTGGCCGGGCGTGGTGGTATGGCGTCGGTGCCGCTGGGTTCGGTCGAGGTGGGGGAGCTGCTGACGGGCTGGGGTGGCCGGTTGTCGGTGGCGGCGGTGAACGGTCCTGCTTCGACGGTGGTGTCGGGTGATGTGGACGCTGTCGATGAGTTGCTGGCGCACTGTGAGGGTGTGGGGGTGCGGGCCAGGCGGATCGAGGTGGATTATGCCTCGCACTCGGCGCATGTGGAGTCTGTCCAGGATGAGCTGGGCCGGTTGCTGGCTCCGGTCGCTCCTCGGGAGGCGCGGGTGGCCTGGTATTCCACGGTCCGGCGGGACTGGTTGTCCGGGATGGAGGCCGACGGCGCGTACTGGTATGAGAACCTGCGGCAGACCGTGTGGTTCGCGTCGGCGGTCAGTGCCCTGGCGGAGTCGGGGCATCGGTTCTTCGTGGAGGCCAGCGCCCATCCGGTGCTGCAGATCGGCACGCGTGAGACGTTGGAGGAGTCGGGTGGCGAGGCGGTGTCGGTCGGCACGTTGCGCCGCGACGACGGCGGCCTGCGCAGGTTGTGGGCGAGCGCGGCGGAGCTGTGGGTACGCGGCGTGGCGGTCGACTGGGAGCAGGCCTACGCCCCCGCCCGTCCCCGCCGGGTCGACCTGCCCACCTACGCCTTCGAGCGCGAGCCGTACTGGCCGAAGAGCATCCAGGCGAACGCCGACCTCAACCAGCTCGGTATGGGCCAGGCCGGGCACCCGCTGCTGGCGGCCACCGTGTCGCTGGCCGACGGCGAGGGCGTGCTGCTCACCGGCCGGCTGTCGCTGAAGACCCACCCGTGGCTGGCCGACCACCTGGTCAACGGGCAGGTGCTGCTGCCCGGCACCGCATTCGTGGAGCTGGCCGTCAGGGCCGGCGACGAGGCCGGCTGCGACCTGCTGGAGGAGCTGACCCTGCAGGCCCCGCTGGTCCTGCCCGAGCGCGGCGGCGTCCAGGTGCAGGTGGCCGTGGGCGCGTCCGACGAGGACGGGCGGCGGGTGCTGACCATCCACTCCCGGCTCGACGACGAGCCGTGGACCCGGCACGCCACCGGCTTCCTCGCCAAGGACACCGGTACGGCCGCCTTCGCCGAGACGTCGTGGCCGCCCGCCGGAGCGACCGCCGTCGGCGCCGACGGCGTGTACGAGCTGCTGTCGGGCATCGGCGTCGACTACGGTCCCGCCTTCCGCGGCGTACAGGCCGTGTGGCGGCGCGACCGGGAGCTGTTCGCCGAGGTCGCCCTGCCGGAAGGCACCGAGACCGGCGGCTTCGGGCTGCACCCGGCGCTGCTCGACGCGGCGCTGCAGCCGCTCGCCGTGGGCGACTTCTTCCCCGCCCAGGCCACCGGCGGGCCCGTGCTGCCGTTCGCCTGGACCGGCGTGCGCCTGGCCGCCACCGGCGCCGCCACGCTGCGGGTCCGGCTCGCGCCCGAGGGCGCGAACGCGGTGCGGATCGAGGTCGCCGACGCCACCGGCGCGCCCGTCGCCTCCGTGGACTCGCTGGTCGTCCGCGCCATGGCCGCGGCCGACCTCAAGGCGGCCGCCGACCCGCTGCGCGACGCCCTGTTCGCCCTCGACTGGGTGCCCGCAGGCCCGGCCTCCCGGCCGGGCGCCGGGCACGACGGCGCGCGGTACGCGATCGCCGGCGGCGACGACACCCGGCTCACGGCCGCGCTCGAAGCGGCGGGAGCGCAGGTGAGCGCCCTCGACCCGGACGGCGCCACGCCGCACCTGGCGTTCCTGGTGTGCGCCCCCGACCCCGGAGCCGATCCGGCGGCGGGAGCCCGCAGCGCGACCAGCGAGGTGCTGGCCGCCGCCCAGTCGTGGCTCGCCCAGGAACGGTACGCCGACGTGCCCCTGGTCGTCGTCACCCAGGGTGGCATGGCCAACGGAGGCGACCTGCCGGCCGCCGCGGTGTGGGGGCTGATCCGCTCGGCGCAGTCGGAGAACCCCGGCCGTTTCGTCCTGCTCGACGTCGACGGCACCGACGCCTCGTGGCAGGCCGTCCCGGCCGCCGTCGCGTCCGGCGAACCCCAGGTCGCGCTCGCCGAGGGTGAGGCCCTGGTGCCCCGGCTGTCCCGGCAGCGCACCGGTGAACCCGAGGAAGGGCGGCCCGTCGCCGCCTCGTGGGACCCCGATGGGACCGTACTGATCACCGGCGGCACCGGCACCCTCGGCGGGATCGTCGCCCGCCACCTGGTGAGCGAGCACGGCATCCGCCATCTGCTGCTGATCAGCCGCCGCGGCCCCGCCGCGGAAGGCGCGGCCGAGCTGATGTCCGAGCTGACCGCGCTCGGCGCCGACGTCACCGTCACCTCCTGCGACGCCGCCGACCGGCAGGCCCTGGCGGACGTGCTGGCCGGCGTCCCCGCCGAGCATCCGCTGACCGGCGTCGTGCACACCGCCGGCGCCCTGGACGACGGCGTCCTGTCCGCGCTGACGCCGGAGCGGATCGACACCGTGCTGCGGGCCAAGGCCGACGCCGTGCTGAACCTGCACGAGCTGACCGAAGACCTGCCGCTGACCGCGTTCGTGCTGTTCTCCTCGGCGGCCGGTGTCTTCGGCGGGCCGGGCCAGGGCAACTACGCGGCCGCCAACGCGTTCGTCGACGCGCTCGCCGAGCGGCGCAGGCGGCTCGGCCTGCCCGCGCTGTCGCTGGCGTGGGGCCTGTGGGAGCAGGACAGCGGGCTCACCGGCAGGCTCAGCGAGACCGACAGGGCGCGGCTGGCCCGCACCGGCGTCGCGCCGTTGACCACCGCCGACGGGCTCGCCCTGCTGGACGCGGCCTGCGCGGCCGACCGGGCGGCGCTGGTGCCGATCCGGCTGGAGTTCGCGGCGCTGCGGATGGCCGCCCAGTTCGGGGCGCTGCCGACGATCCTGCAGGAGCTGGTCCCCACGTCGAAGCGGCGGGTGGTCGGCAACGACCCGGCCGCCGCGTCGGAGCTGCGCGAGCGCCTGGCCCGCATGCCGGAGTCCGAGCACGCGAGGGTGCTGCTCGACCTCGTGCTCGGTCAGGTGGCCACCGTGCTCGGCTACCGCGACCCCAGCGCCGTCGAGCAGGACCGCCCCTTCAACGAGGCCGGGTTCGACTCGCTGACAGCCGTCGAGTTCCGCAACCGCATGAACGCGGCCACCGGCCTGCGGCTGCCCGCCACCCTCGTCTTCGACTACCCGACACCCGCCGGCCTGGTCGAATATCTGCGGACCCGGCTGCTCGACGGCCCCAAATCGGCCGTCTCGGCCAGGACGCAGTCCGGCGAGGAAGAGCCGATCGTCATCGTCGGCATGAGCTGCCGGCTGCCCGGCGGCGTCACCGACCCCGAGGGGTTGTGGAACCTGGTGGCCGAGGGCGGCGACGCGATGTCGATGTTCCCCGCCGACCGCAACTGGAACCTGGACGAGCTCTACCACCCCGACCCGGAGCACCCCGGCACCACGTACACCCGCGAGGGAGGCTTCGTCTACGACGCCACCACGTTCGACCCGGCGTTCTTCAGCATCTCGCCGCGCGAGGCCGTGGCCATGGACCCGCAGCAGCGCCTGCTGCTGGAGGGCTCGTGGGAGGCGATGGAGAACGCCGGCATCGACCCCGGCACGCTGCGCGGCAGCAAGACCGGCGTGTACGTCGGCCTGATGTACCACGACTACGGCTTCCACCTGCAGAACCCCACGAGCGACCTGGAGGGCCTGGTCGGCACCGGCATCTCGGCGGGCGTCGCCTCCGGGCGCGTGTCGTACACGTTCGGGTTCGAGGGCCCGTCGGTCACCATCGACACGGCCTGCTCCTCGTCGCTGGTGGCCCTGCACATGGCGATCCAGGCGCTGCGGCGCGGCGAGTGCTCGCTCGCCCTGGCAGGCGGCGTCACCGTGCTCTCCACCCCGAGCGTGTTCGTCGACTTCAGCCGCCAGCGCGGCCTCGCCCCCGACGGCCGCTGCAAGTCGTTCGCGTCGGGCGCCGACGGCACCGGCTGGGCGGAGGGCGTGGGCCTGCTGCTGGTCGAGCGGCTCTCCGACGCCCAGCGCAACGGCCACCCGATCCTGGCCGTTGTGCGCGGCACCGCGATCAACCAGGACGGCGCCAGCTACGGGCTGACCGCCCCCAACGGCCCCTCGCAGCAGCGGCTCATCGAGGAGGCGCTGGCCGACGCGCGGCTGACCACCGCCGACGTGGACGCCGTCGAGGGCCACGGCACCGGCACCACGCTGGGCGACCCGATCGAGGCGCAGGCCGTCGTCGCCACGTACGGCCAGGACCGGCCCGAGGACCGGCCGCTCTGGCTCGGCTCGGTGAAGTCGAACCTCGGCCACACGCAGGCCGCCGCCGGCGTCGCCGGCATCATCAAGATGGTGATGGCCATGCGGCACGGCGTGCTGCCGCGGACGCTGCACGTGGACGAGCCCACCACCCACGTCGCATGGGACGCGGGCGCGGTCAAGGTGCTCACCGAGTCCATCCCGTGGCCGGAGACGGGCAGGCCGCGCCGCGCCGGCATCTCGTCGTTCGGCATCAGCGGCACCAACGCCCACGTCATCATCGAGCAGCCCACGGAGCAGGACAGGCCCGCGCCGCCCGTGGAGGCCACGCGCCCGGTCATCCCGTGGGTGTTGTCGGCCAAGAGCGCGGAGGCGCTGAAGGCGCAGGCCCGCAGGCTCCGCGACCACGTGGGCGCCGGCCAGCGGGCCACGGACGTCGCCTGGTCGCTGGCCACGACGCGGGCCTCGTTCAAGCGGCGTGCGGTCGTCCTGGGGGCCACCCGCGACGAGCTCGCCGCCGGGCTGGAGGCCGCGCTCGCGGGCACCCCCGCCGACAACGTGATCACCGGTTCGGCCGCCCGGGGGCGCACGGCGTACCTGTTCACCGGCCAGGGCAGCCAGCGGCCGGGCATGGGGGAGAAGCTGTACGCGGCCTACCCCGAGTACGCCGCGGCCTTCGACGAGGTCTGCGCCCGCTTCGACCGGCACCTCGACCGGCCCCTGCACGCGGTCGTCACCGGCGACGCCGATCTGCTCGCCCAGACCCGGTACACCCAGGCCGCCCTGTTCGCCGTCGAGGTGGCCCTGTTCCGCTGCCTGGAGGCGTGGGGCGTACGAGCCGACTTCCTGGCCGGCCACTCGATCGGTGAGATCGCCGCCGCGCACGTCGCCGGCGTGTTGTCGCTGGACGACGCGGTCACGCTCGTGGCCGCGAGGGGCGGCCTCATGCAGGCGCTGCCGCCCGGCGGCGCCATGGTCTCGGTGCGCGGCGCGACCGAGGAGGACGTGCTGCCGCTGCTGGCCGGGCACGAGGAGCGCGTCGGCATCGCCTCCGTCAACGGCCCCTCGTCGCTGGTGTTGTCCGGCGACGAGGTGAGCGTGCTGGAGCTGGCCGAGCAGCTCGCCTCGCGCGGCTGCAAGACCAGGCGGCTGACCGTCAGTCACGCCTTCCACTCGCCGCTGATGGAGCCGGCGATCGAGGAATTCGTGAACGTCGCCCGCGGGTTGGACTTCCGGCCGCCCGAGATCCCCGTCGTCTCCAACGTCACCGGCGAGCTCGCCACCGTGGAGGAGCTGACCTCGCCCGAGTACTGGGCCCGCCACCTGCGGCAGGCCGTGCGCTTCTGCGACGGCGTACGGACCCTGCGCGACCAGGGCGTGTCCACCTTCATCGAGCTCGGCCCCGACGCGGTGCTGTCCGCCATGGTGAAGGACTGCCTGGACGGCTGGACCGGGGTCGCCGCTCCCGCGCTGCGCCGCGACCGGGGCGAGACCGGCACGCTCATCGAGGCCCTGGCCCACGCGTACACGAACGGGGTGGGCGTCGACTGGGCGGCCGTGGTCGGCTCGGGACAGGCCGTGGCGCTGCCCACCTACCCCTTCCAGCGTCAGCGGTACTGGCCGGACCCGCCTCGCCAGGAGGAGGACGTACGGCCCGACCAGGGGCTCTGGGACGCCGTCGGCCGCGACGACCTCGACGGCCTGCTCGCGGTGCTCGGCCTGGAGAGCGGCTCCACGGTCGCCGACCTGCTGCCCGCGCTCGCCCGGCTGCGCGGCCCGGGTGGCGGGCAGGACGGCGCGCGCCATGGAGACGTGCGCTACCAGCTCGGCTGGCGTCCCATCACCGACCTGCCCTCGCCGTCGCTGTCGGGCACGTGGCTGGTGGTGGCGGGCGACGCCGCCCCGGCGCAGGCTCTGGCGGCCGGGCTCGCCGCTCACGGCGCGCACACCGTGGTGCTGCCCGCCGGCTCTTCCGGCGGCTGTCCGGTGCTGCCCGACATGTCCGGCTCTTCCGCCTCGGCCGGTGGTGGTGTGGCGGGCATCGTGTGCCTACTGTCGGAGGGCGTGCGGGCTCCGGCGGTCCCCGACGGGCCGGCGCCGGTCTGGTTCCTCACCCGCGGCGCGATCCAGGTGGTGCCGTCCGACCGCGTGGCCGGTCCGGACACCGCTGAGGACTGGGGCGCCCTCCGGGGCACGTCCGGTGCGGGGCGGCTGCGGGGCGGAGGGATGATCGACCTGCCGGCCGGGCTCGACGACCAGGTGATCCGCCGGTTGTGCGGGGTCCTGTCCGGTCTGACGGGCGAGTCCGAGCTGGCCGTACGTTCCGGCGGGGTCTTCGCCCGCAGGCTGCGGCCCGCGCCGCCGCGCGGCACCCCGCTCGGTCGCGAGTGGCGGCCGGGAGGCACGGTCCTGCTGGCGGGACCCCTCGACGAGACCGCCACGGAACTGGCCAGATGGGCCGCCCGCAACGGCGCGGACCGGGTCGTCCTCACCGAACCCGCCACGGGCCTCGAAGGGGAGCCGGGCGTGACCGTCCAGGCCGGCCTCGCCGCAGCCGCGTCCCTCCTGATCCCGGCCACCGTGGTCAACGGCCACGCGGCCGGCGGGCCCGGCGTGAACGGGCATGGGGCCGGAGGGGCCGGGATGAACGGGCACGCGGGCGGAAGGGCCGGCGTGAACGGCCACGCGGCCGGGGTGGACGGGCAGGGTGGGGCGGTGACCGCGGTGGTGTGTACGACCGCGGAGGCGGCCCGCGCCCTGGACGGGCCGGCCAGGACCGCGGGCGTGCCGGTCTTCGTGATGCCGGCCCCGGCGCGGGCCGCCTGGGGCGGGGACGGCGCGCAGGCGTACGAGTTCTTCGCCGCGCTGGCGGAGGAGCGGTCCGCCGCGGGACACCCCGCGCTGGCCGTGGCCGCCGGGCTGAAGGAGCCAGGGGACGCCGTGTCGGCCATCCGCCAGGCCCTGCATCAGGGCGACAGGACGCTCGTCGTCGCCGACCCCGACTGGGCCGCGCTCCACGCGGACGGACACGTACGGCTGCTGGAGGAGATCCCGCAGGCGGCCGGGACGGACGACGAGTCCGGCGAGGCGGTCGACGACGCCGCGGCCTTCCGCCGGCTGTTGTCCGACAGCCCGGAGGACGAGCACCGCGACATCGTGCTCGGCGTGGTGCGCGGGGAGGCCGCGGCAATCCTGCAGTTGCCGCTGCCCGACGCGGTGGAGCAGGACGCGGAGTTCTTCGAGCTCGGCTTCTCCTCGATGGCCGCGGTGGAGCTGCGCAACCGGCTCGTCGAGCTGACCGGCATCGAGGTGGCGGCCGACGCGATCTACGACTATCCGACCCCTGCCGAGTTGGCCGAGCACCTGCTCGCCGAGGCCATGAGCTGAGCCATCCCGGCTGAGATCGCGGTCGGGCCATGACGGCCCCCGCCGAGGAAAGGACGGACCTGTGCAGGATGGATGCACCCCCTGGCCGGAGGAGTTCGCCGAACGTTACCGTGCGGCCGGCTACTGGCGCGACGAGACGCTGGGCGAGCTGCTGGGCGGGCTGGCCCGCTCGCATCCCGGCAAGACCGCGCTCGTGGCGGGGGAGGAGCGGTGGAGCTACGCCGAGCTGGACGCCAGGACCGACCGGATGGCGGCCGGTCTGCACCGGATCGGCATCGGCCCGGGAGACCGCGTCGTCGTGCAGCTGCCGAACATCCCGGAGCTGGTCACGCTGATGTTCGCGCTGTTCAGGATCGGCGCCCAGCCGGTCCTGGCGCTGCCGGCCCACCGCAGCAGCGAGATCACGTACTTCTGCGAGTTCACCGACGCGGTGGCGTACGTCATCCCGGACGTGCACGTCGGGTTCGACTACCGGGAGCTGGCCGCGGAGGTGACGGCGCGGGTGCCCACGCTCAAGCACGTGCTGGTCGCGGGGGATCCGGGAGACTTCACCGCGCTGCCCCTGGACGGGGAGCCGGCCGGCCTGCCGAGGCCCGACCCCGCGGGCGTGGCGCTGTTCCTGCTGTCCGGCGGTACGACGGGCGTGCCGAAGCTGGTGCCGCGCGCCCACCAGGAATGGTCGTACAGCGGGCGCGCGGTGGCCGAGGCGTGCGACTACGGCGAGGAGACCGTCCACCTGGTGAGCCTGCCGCTGAGCCACAACTGGCCGCTGACCCACGGACTGCTGGCCACCTTCCACGCGGCCGGCACGCTCGTGCTCGCCCCGGGACCCAGCCCGGACGAGGCTTTCCCACTCATCGAACGGGAAAGAGTGACCGAGACCGGACTGATCCCTGGGGCGGCGCTGCTGTGGATGGAGGCGGCAGAGTGGGACGAGTACGACCTGTCCAGCCTGCGGCGGGTCACGATCGGCGGGACGAAGCTCCAGCCCGAGATGGCCCGGCGGGTGGAGCCGGCGCTCGGGTGCCGGCTCCAGCAGGCCTTCGGCATGGCCGAGGGGTTGTGCGGGTTCCACCGGTGGGACGACCCGCAGGACGTGGTGCTCGTCAGCCAGGGGCTGCCCGTCTCCCCGGCGGACGAGGTCCGGGTCGTGGACGAGGACGACAACGACGTCGCGCCCGGCGAGGTGGGCCGGCTGCTGGCGCGCGGCCCGTACACGGTGCGCGGCTACTACCGGGCGCCCGAGCACAACGCGAAGACGTTCACCGCCGACGGGTTCTACCGGACAGGAGACCTGGTGCGGCTGCTGCCGACCGGACACCTGATCTTCGAGGGGCGGGTCAAGGACCAGATCAACCGGGGAGCCGAGAAGATCGCGGCCGAGGAGGTGGAGAACCACCTGCTCGCCCATCCCAGTGTCAGGGAGGTCGCCCTGGTGGGCCTGCCTGACGACGTGCTCGGCGAGCGCAGCTGCGCCTGCGTGGTGCCCCGCGGCACGCCGCCGACGCTGGCCGAGCTCGCCGCCTTCCTGCGTGACCGCGGTGTCGCGGCCTTCAAGTCCCCCGACCGTCTGGAAATCGTCCCGCGACTCCCGCTCACCCCGCTCGGCAAGGTCAGCAAGAAGACGCTCGCCGGCATGTTCCACTGACCCCACGCTCGCAGAGGACGACGCCGATGCACGTCGCAGACATCGACCTGCAGGGATTCCTGGAAGTTCACGCCAAAGCGACCATCGAGGCGCGCAACAACGCGTGCCCTGCCCTGGCGGTCTGGCGCCAGGACATCGGCCCCTTCGACCCGGCCGGGCTGCTCAGGCCGTTGTTCGAGCGGTCCACGCGCACCTTCGTCTGGGTGTCGCCGCAGACCAGTGTCATGGCCATGGGCAGCGCCACCGACTTCACCCACGTCGGCCGGGACAGGTTCGCCGGCATCCGGCGCGGCTGGGAGAAGACGGCGAGGACCGCGGTGGCGGGCGGTCCTGGCGCGCGTGGTGTGCCGGCGCTGGTCGGCGGGTTCGCCTTCGCGCCGCGTCCCGGCTCGTTGCCGGAGGCGCTGATGTGGGTGCCGCGCGTGCTCATCACGCAGGAGGACGGCAGGGCGACGCTCGCGCTGAGCGTGTGCGTCGACCCTCGCGGCACCACGCCGGACGGTCCCGCGCGCACGGTCGCGGACGCCACCACCCTGCTCGCCGCCGCAGGGGTGCGCCCATGCCCGAGCCCTCAGCTCGCGGGTACGAATCTGGTGGAAATCCCGTCGGCGTCGGAGTGGAAGGCGCTGGTCGCGCACACCGTCGAGCAGATCAGGCGCGGCAGGTTCGACAAGGCGGTGCTGGCTCGGCAGCTGCGGGTGAGCTCGCCCTGCGGCTACGACCTGGCCTCGGTCATGGGGACGCTGCTCGACACGCAGCCGGGCAGCACCGCGTTCGCCGTGGCCGCGTACGGGCAGGCCTTCGTCGGCGCCACGCCGGAGCGGCTGGTCAGCCTGCGCGGCGGGCGGGCCGAGTCGATGAGCCTGGCGGCGTCCATGCCCAGGGGGGCGACCCCGGCCGAGGACGCGTGCCTGCGCGCGGCGCTGATGGAGGACGACAAGTCCCGGCGCGAGCAGAAGATCGTCACCGCGACGTTGCGGCGCGCGTTCGAGGAGGTGTGCGACACCGTCACGGTGCCGGACGAGCCGCACGTGCTGGACCTGCCGAACCTGCGGCATCTGCACAGCCGGATCGTCGGCGAGGTCGCCGACCCCGAGTCGGCCAGCGTGCTCGACCTGGTCGAGCGGCTGCACCCCACGCCCGCCGTCGGCGGGCAGCCGCGGCGGGCGTCACTGGAGTGGCTGGGCGAGGCCGAGCCCTTCGACAGGGGCTGGTACGCGGGCCCGGTCGGGTGGATGAACGACGAGCAGGAGGGCGACTTCGCGGTGGCCATCCGCTCGGCCCACCTGGACGAGGGCACCGCCACGTTGTACGCCGGCTGCGGGATCGTGGCGGGTTCCGACCCGGACGCAGAGCTGGAGGAGACCCGGTTGAAGTTCCGTCCCATGCTCAATGCACTGGCGGTTCCTTTATCCGAAAGGGCACCATATAGACGGGCCGAGTGCAAAGATCTTGACTGAAGGTGTGGGAACCGTACGCGCGACCGGACTCCATCTCCCGTCTGTGGAGGGACTGGAAATATGATCGAAATAACCGATTTGACCAAACGTTATGGCAATAAGACGGCAGTGGATGGTTTGTCATTCAATGTCCATCCTGGGAGGGTCACCGGTTTTCTCGGACCCAACGGGGCCGGCAAATCGACCACCATGCGGGCGATCCTCGGCCTCGACCGTCCCCACGGCGGAAGCGTGACGGTCAACGGCCGCGCCTACGTCGGCCTGCCCCGGCCGATGCGCGAGGTGGGAGCCCTGCTCGACGCCCGCGCCGTGCACCCCCGGCGTACGGCGCGCAACCACCTGCTCTGCATCGCCCAGACCAATGGCATCCCCGCCAAGCGGGTGGACGAGGTCCTCCAGGTGGTCGGGCTCGAGTCGGTGGCGCGCAAACGCGCGGGAGGCTTCTCGCTGGGCATGGGCCAGCGGCTCGGCATAGCGGTGGCGCTGCTCGGCGACCCCAAGGTGCTGTTATTCGACGAACCCGTCAACGGGCTCGACCCCGAAGGCATCAAGTGGATTCGCGAGCTGATGCGCGGCCTGGCCGCCGAGGGCCGTACCGTCCTCGTCTCCAGCCACCTGATGAGCGAGATGGCGCAGACCGCCGACCACCTCATCGTCATCGGCAAGGGCAAGCTGATCGCCGACATCGGGATCAGCGAGTTCGTCCGGCAGGGCTCCAACGTGCTCGTACGCGCCGACGACCAGGAGCGGCTCGCCGCCAAGCTGACCGAGGCCGGCGGCACCGTGCTGCCCGGCGCCGACGGCGCGCTCATCGTGACCGGGCTGGAGGCCAGGCAGGTCGGCAAGGCCGCGCTCGACGCCGAGGTGGTGCTGACAGAGTTGACGCCGCAACGCTCCCTGGAACAGGCCTACATGGATCTGACCCGAGACAGCGTCGAGTTCCAGGCGAGTGCGGCATGAGCGTGGCCTTCGCGGACACCGTCCGCTCCGAATGGACCAAGTTCCGGACGATCCCGTCCAACATCCCCACCATGCTGACCGCCGTCGCGCTCATGGTGTTCCCCGGCGCTCTGACCGCCAACGGCGCCAGCGAGAACTACCAGGCGGCCGACGAGGCCACCAGGGCGGTGTTCGACCCGACCTACATCAGCATGTACGGCGGGTTCCTGTTCGCCCAGATCACCGTGGGCGCGCTGGGCGTGCTCGTGGTGACCCACGAGTACGCCACCGGCCTGATCCGCACCAGCACGACCGTGGTGCCACGGCGCGGCCGGCTGCTGGGCGCCAAGGTGGCCACGTTCGCGCTGATCGCCCTGCTGATGGGCTGGGTGTCCAGCTTCGGCTCGTTCTTCCTCGGGCAGGCCGTGCTCGGGTCCGGCGGCGCACCCACCGCCTCGCTCGGCGAGCCGGGCGTCCTGCGCGCCGTGGCCGGAATGGGCCTGCTCTGGGTGCTGGTCGGCCTGTCGGGCGTGGCGCTGGGCGGCCTGCTGCGCTCCACCATGAGCGCCACGACCGTGCTGGTCGCGGTCAACTTCATCATCCCGATCATCGGGCCGAGGCTGCTGCCCGACGCGGTCGGCGCCTGGGTGCAGACGTACTGGCCCATCCAGGCCGGGCTGCAGATCACCACGACCGTGCAGAGCGCCGAGCGCATGCTCCCGTGGCCGGGCTTCGGGGTGATGGCCGCCTTCACCGCCGTGCTGCTGATCGCGGCGTTCGCCCTGTTCCGCTCCCGCGACGCCTGACCGCCGCACCCCGCACCCCGCACCCGGCGCGCGCCCCGCGCGCCGGGTCTCCGGCATGCCCACACCCCCCGCCCTGGGGCTGACCGGCCGATTTAGTGGGCTGCTAGGGGTTACCCGCCTTATCCCGTCTCGCAAATACTGATGACGCTTGACCGGGAAATCCTGGCGGGGAGGAGCGTTACAACAATGGCGCCGAATTTCGCGAACGGTCAGTGCCGGTCCTTCCGGGGCGACGGGCTGCCGGATCTGCTGGTACGCAACACCGAAACCGGCGAGCTCTTCGTTCACCCGCACAGCGGCGAATTCAACGGGACCGGCACGTTCGGCCCGCCGGTGAAGATCGGCGACGGATTTGGATGGTGGCGGTTCTTCTTCGTCCGCGCCGTGGACGCGTCCGGCGACGGGCGCGCCGACATATGCGCATTCAGCACCAGCGAATACGACATCAATCCCGGTGAGAACGGCGAGTTCGGGTTCTTCCTGCTGCGCAACCTCGGCGGGCCCGGCGAGATCGGCCCGTTCGCCGAGCCGCTGCGCGTGTCCAGCAAGCGCGACGACGGCCAGGAATGGGAGACCATCGGGTTCGCCGACGTGACGGGCACCGGCACCGACGACACGTTCGGCCGCGGCAAGAACGCCGGCAACATCGACCTGTTCCCGCACCGTGACCAGGGCGTCGTCAGGAACGACACCTACGACAAGGAGCCGGTGCGGCTCATCGACGTCGACGTCGACGACTTCCCCGTCGCCATGGCCGACTTCACCGGGAACGGCACCCCTGACCTGCTGGTCCGCCGCCCCAACGGCGACATGGACCTGTTCGAGTTCGCCGGGAAGCCGGGCACGACGACCGCGGGCACGTGGTACACCGTCGCCCGCGGCTGGCAGGACATGCGCATCATGACGCTCACGGACGTCGACCTCGACGGGCGACCTGACCTGCTCGGCCTGCGCCCCGACGGCACGCTCGACGCGTACGCGCACTCCGGCGTCTTCAACCCCCAGGCTCCGCTCGACCTCTTTCGTGAGCCGGTGACCGTGGCCACCGGATTCGGCAAGTACGACGTCGTCAGCTGATCACGCAAGAGCGTTTCCCCGCACTGTTCCCGCTCCGTCGGAATTTGGATTGGTTCAATGTCCTACGAACTCTCCTCTCGTAGTTTTTCCGGCGACGCGGTGGCGATCGTCGGAATCTCGTGCCGGCTCCCCAAGGCTCCGGACCCGCAATCCTTCTGGCGGCTGCTGCGCGACGGCCGCGACGCCGTCACCGACGTGCCCGGCGGCCGGTGGGACGCGCCGGAGACGAGTTCCCTGCGCGGCGGCTTCATCGACGGGATAGCCGAATTCGACGCCGAGTTCTTCGGCGTCTCCCCGAACGAAGCCGCGATGATCGACCCGCAGCAGCGGCTGCTCATGGAACTGAGCTGGGAGGCGCTCGAAGACGCCGGGATCGTCCCGGAGAGCCTGCGCGACACCGCCGCCTCCGTGTTCGTCGGCGCCATGGCCGGCGACTACGCCCAGCTGCTGCAGGGCAACGGGCGCGCGGCGCTGACCCGGCACAGCCTCGCCGGCATCAGCCGGGCCCTGCTCGCCAACCGGATCTCGTACACGCTGGGGCTCAACGGGCCCAGCATGACCGTGGACTCCGCGCAGTCGGCCTCGCTGACCGCCGTGCACCTGGCCTGCGAGAGTCTGCGCAACGGCGAGACGGGCCTCGCCATCGTCGGCGGCGTGAACCTCAACCTCACCGCCGACAGTACCCTTGCCGCGCTGCGGTTCGGCGCCCTGTCGCCCGACGGCAGGTGCTTCACCTTCGACGCCCGCGCCAACGGCTACGTACGCGGCGAGGGCGGCGGCGTCGTCGTGCTGAAGCCGCTGGCCCGCGCGCTCGCCGACGGCGACCGGGTCTACTGCGTGGTCGCCGGCAGCGCCATCAACAACGACGGCGGCGGCGACGGGCTCACCGTGCCCGACCAGCACGCCCAGGAGGAGGTCATCCGGCTGGCCTGCGGGCGGGCCGGCGTGCCGGCCGCCGACGTGCAGTTCGTCGAGCTGCACGGCACCGGCACCCGCGTCGGTGACCCGATCGAGGCGCGCGCGCTCGGCGCGGCCATCGGCGCCGCCAAGGACTCCGGAACGCCGCTGCTCGTCGGCTCCGCCAAGACCAACGTCGGCCACCTCGAAGGCGCGGCGGGCATCGTCGGCCTGCTGAAGACCGTGCTCGCCATCAGGCACCGCACGCTGCCGCCGTCGCTGAACTTCGAGACGCCCAACCCGCAGATCCCGTTCGACGAGCTCAACCTGCGCGTCAACACCGAGACGTCCGCGTGGCCGCGCGAGGACGCGCCTCTGGTCGCCGGCGTCAGCTCCTTCGGCATGGGCGGCGCCAACTGCCACGTGGTGCTCGCCGAGTACCCGCAGAAGCAGCCCGCCACCTCCACCGCCGCACGCCAGGACGGGCCGCTCCCCGGATCGTCCTCCGGGCCGCTGATCGTGCCGCTCGCCGGGCAGAGCGAGGCCGCGCTGCGCGCACAGGCGGGTCGGCTGCGCGACCATCTGCTCGACGAGCCGGGCACCGTTCCCGCCGACGCGGCTTACTCGCTGGCCACGACCCGTACGGCGTTCGACCAACGGGCGGCGATCGTCGTGGACGAGCCGTCAGCCCCTGCAGACGTGCTGGCTGAAGCGCTGGACCGGCTGGCCAAGGGCGAGCCGGCCGCCGGGATCGTGACCGGCCGGCCGAGCACCGGCGACATCGCCTTCCTCTACTCCGGCCAGGGCAGCCAGCGGCCCGGCATGGGCCGTGAACTGTACGAGACGCACCCCGTCTTCGCGCGGACGCTCGACGGGATCGCCGCCTGCTTCGACGGCACACTCGACCGGCCGCTCCTCGACGTGATGTTCGCCGACGAGGGCTCCGAGGCGGCCGCGCTGCTCGACCAGACCGGCTTCGCCCAGCCCGCGCTCTTCGCCTTCGAGGTCGCGCTCACCCGCCTGTACGAGCACTGGGGCGTGCGCCCCGCCCGGCTCGTCGGCCACTCCATCGGCGAGATCTCGGCCGCCCACGTCGCCGGCGTGCTGGACCTGGCCGACGCCTGCGCCCTGGTCGCGGCGCGCGGCAGGCTGATGCAGAACCTCCCGGCCGGCGGCGCGATGGTCGCCGTGCAGGCCACCGAGGAGGAGGTCCTGCCCTTCCTCGACACCACGGTCAGCATCGCCGCGATCAACGGACCGGACTCCACCGTGGTCTCCGGCTCCGAGAGCCGCGTCATGGAGATCGCCGAGGAGTTCCGCGGCCGTGGCCGCAAGACCCACCGCCTGCGGGTCAGCCACGCCTTCCACTCCCCGCTGATGGACCCGATGCTGGCGGAGTTCCGCGAGGTGGCCGAGTCGCTCACCTACCGCGAACCGGCCATCCCGATCGTCTCCAACCTCACCGGGGCCGTCGCGTCCGCCGAGGACCTGTGCTCACCGGGCCACTGGGTGTGGCACGTACGCGAGGCCGTGCGGTTCTGCGACGGCATCCGCGCCCTGGCCGACACGGGCGTCACCACGTTCGTCGAGGTGGGTCCCGGGTCGGTGCTGGCCGCGATGGGGCAGCACTGCCTGCCCGCCAGCCCGTACACGCAGTTCATCGCCACTCTGCGCGATCCGGCAGCGGAACGCCGCAGCGCCGCGCTGGCCCTGGCCGGGCTGCAGGTCAGGGGCGCCACGCTCGACTGGGACGCCGTGCTGCCCGGCGCGCGCCGCGTCCAGCTGCCCACCTACGCCTTCCAGCGCACCTACCACTGGCTTCCCGAGGCGGACGGCTCCGCGCCGCCCCCGCCCCCGCACGCGGCCCCGGCGCCGTCCGCCTCGGGAGAGGAGCCCCGCCCCGACGGCGCGTCGCTCGCCGACCGCCTGCGCGGCCTGCCGGAGGCCGAGCAGGAGCAGACCCTCCTCGAACTCGTACGCACCTGCATCGCGCTTGTCCTCGGCCACGCCAACGCCGCCACCGTGGACACCGGCACCGCCTTCAAGGCGCTCGGCTTCGACTCCTTCAGCGCCGTCGAGCTGCGCAACCGGCTCAACGCCGCCACCGGGCTGCAACTGCCCAGCTCGCTGCTGTTCGACTACCCGTCGCCGCGGGCGCTGGCGGGCTTCCTGCGCGCGGAGCTGGCCGGCGAGCACGTCGCCCAGGCCGTGGTGGCCGCCAGACCCGTGGCCGACGAGCCGATCGCGATCGTCGGTATGGCCTGCCGTTTCCCCGGCGGGGTGTTCTCACCGGAGGACCTGTGGAATCTGGTGGACTCCGGCCGGGACGCGATCGGCGAGTTTCCCGTGGACCGCGGCTGGGACCTGGACAGGTTGTACGACCCCGATCCGGACAGCCGTGGCACGACGTATGCGCGGCACGGCGGTTTCCTGTACGGGGCGGGCGAGTTCGATCCGGCGTTCTTCGGGATTTCGCCGCGTGAGGCGCTGGCGATGGACCCGCAGCAGCGGCTCCTGCTGGAGGCGTCGTGGGAGGCGATGGAGCGGGCCGGCATCGACCCCGCCGGGCTGCGGGGCAGCCGTACCGGCGTGTTCGCCGGCGCCACGGCCCAGGACTACGGGCCGCGCCTGCACGAGGCCACGGGCAGCGCCGAAGGGTACGTGCTGACCGGCACCACGGCCAGCGTCATCTCCGGGCGGGTCGCGTTCACGTTCGGGTTCGAGGGCCCGGCGGTGACGGTGGACACCGCGTGCTCGTCGTCGCTGGTCGCCCTGCACCTGGCCGCGCAGTCGCTGCGGACCGGCGAGTGCGACCTGGCCCTGGCCGGCGGCGCCACCGTGATGGCCTCACCGGGCATGTTCGTGGAGTTCTCGCGTCAGCGGGGGTTGTCGCCGGACGGGCGGTGCAAGGCGTTCGCGGCCGGTGCCGATGGCACGGGGTGGGCCGAGGGTGTCGGCATGTTGCTGGTGGAGCGGTTGTCGGATGCGCGCCGGCATGGTCATCGGGTGCTGGCGGTGGTGCGTGGTTCGGCGATCAATCAGGACGGTGCGAGTAACGGGTTGACGGCGCCGAACGGTCCGTCGCAGCAGCGGGTGATCCGGCAGGCGCTGGCCAACGCGGGGTTGTCGGCGGCCGAGGTGGACGCGGTCGAGGCTCATGGGACGGGGACGTCGCTGGGCGACCCGATCGAGGCGCAGGCGCTGATCGCCACCTACGGTCAGGATCGGGATCGGCCGTTGTGGCTGGGGTCGTTGAAGTCGAACATCGGTCATGCGCAGGCGGCTGCGGGCGTCGGCGGTGTGATCAAGATGGTGATGGCGTTGCGGCGCGGGATGTTGCCGAAGACGTTGCACGTGGATGAGCCGTCGCCGCATGTGGACTGGTCGGCGGGCGCGGTGGAGCTGCTGACGGAGGCTCGTTCGTGGGACGAGCTCGACCGCCCGCGCCGCGCCGCCGTCTCCTCCTTCGGCATCAGCGGCACCAACGCCCACGTCATCATCGAGCAGGGCGACCCGGTCGTTCCCGCCCCCGACGAGGAGTTCGACCTCCCCGCGGTGCCCTGGATCCTGTCCGCCAAGAGCCCCGAGGCGCTGGCCGGGCAGGCCAGGCGGCTCGCGGAATGGGCGACGCCCGACATCCCGGTCACCGCGGCCGGCGCCGCGCTGGCCGCCGGCCGGGCCGCGCTCGACCACCGCGCCGTCGTCGTGGGCGGCGACCGCGACGAGCTGCTGGCCGGCCTGCGAGCCCTGGCCGGCGGCTCAGACGCGCCCGGCGTGCTCGCCGGCAGCGGCCGGCCCGGCCGGCTCGCGCTGCTCTTCACCGGGCAGGGCAGCCAGCGGCCGGGCATGGGCAAGGACCTCGCCGCCGCGTTCCCCGTGTTCGCGCAGGCGCTTGAGGAGTCCTGCGCCCTGCTCGACCCGCAACTGCCGTACCCGCTGCGCGAGGTGATGTTCACCGACCCCGGCGGCGTGCTCGACGAGACCGGGATGACCCAGCCCGCGCTGTTCGCCTTCGAGGTGGCCCTCTACCGGCTGCTGGAGTCGTTCGGCGTGCGGCCGGACGTGCTGGTCGGCCACTCGGTGGGCGAGATCGCCGCCGCCCACGTGGCGGGGGTGCTCTCACTGGCCGACGCCTGCACGCTGATCGCCACGCGGGCCCGGCTCATGGACGCGCTCCCGAAGGGCGGCGCGATGCTGGCGGTGGCCGCGCCTGAGGCGGAGGTGCTGCCGCTGCTCGACGGGTACGAGGGCCGCGCCGGGATCGCGGCGGTCAATGGTCCCGCCGCGGTGGTGGTGTCGGGTGACGAGGCGGCGATCGCGGAGATCGAGAGCCGGACGCAGGCGCGGACCCGGCGGTTGCGGGTCTCGCACGCGTTCCATTCGCCGTTGATGGAGCCGATGCTGGCGGAGTTCGCCGACGTGATCGGCGGTCTCACCTTCCACGAGCCCACGATCCCAATCGTCTCGAACGTGACGGGCAGCCTGGCCGAGCCGGGCCGGCTGACCGACCCCGCCTACTGGGTCGAGCACGTACGCGTGGCGGTGCGGTTCGCCGACGGCGTCGCCGCCGCGGGCGCCTCCGTCCTCCTGGAGGTCGGGCCCGACGGCATCCTCACCGGAATGGCCCAGCAGGCGCTCGCGGACGGCGTCTTCGTCCCCGCCGCGCGCAGGGATCGCGAGGAGAGCGGCGCCTTCGTCCAGGCACTCGGCCGGCTCCACGCCGCCGGCGTCACCGTCGACTGGGACGCCTACTTCGGTTCCGCCCCCGCGCTCCACGTCGACCTGCCCACGTACGCCTTCCAGCGGCAGCGTTACTGGCTGGAGGCGCCCGCCTCCGCCGAACGACCCACCGAGCACGTCGGCCTGTTCGAGACCGACTGGGTGCCGGTGCCCGCCGTGCCCGCCGCCGCCGAGCCCGGCGACGTGCTGCTGCCCTGGGAGAGCCCCACCGGCGACGAGCCCGCCCGCGCCCGCGCGGCCGTGCTGCGCGTGCTGGCCGCCGTACAGGAGCGGCTCGGCCGGCCCGAGTCCGGCCGCCTCGTGATCGTCACGGAGGGCGCGACCGGCGACACTCCCGACCTCGCCGCCACGGCCGTGTGGGGGCTGGTCCGATCGATCCAGACGGAGTACCCGGGCCGGTTCGTGCTCCTCGACCACGACAACGACGGCACCCCCGACGGCATCGTCCCCTCGGCCCTCTCCTACGACGAGCCCCAGCTGGCGATCAGAGCCGGCACGATCCACGTCCCCAGGCTCGCCAGGCGCGACCAGCCGGTGGGCGACCCGCCCTGGAACCCGGACGGCACGGTGCTGGTCACCGGCGGCACCGGCGCGCTGGGCCGCACCGTCACCCGGCACCTCGTCGCCACGCACGGCGTACGGAACCTCGTCCTGGTCACCCGCGACCCGCGCTCGCCCGGCGCGGTCGCGGTGGCCGCCGAGCTGGCAGAGCTCGGCGCGCACGCCGAACTGGTCGCCTGCGACGTCACCGACAGGGACGCGCTGGCCGGGCTCGTCGGCTCCTGCGAGACCCTGACCGGTGTCGTGCACATCGCCGGCGTCCTCGACGACGGCGTCGTGCCCGCGCTGACCCCGGAGCGGCTCGACACCGTGTGGCGTACCAAGGCCGAGACGGCCTGGCTGCTGCACGAGGTGACCCGCGACCGCGACCTGTCCGCGTTCGTGCTGTTCTCGTCGTGCGCGGCCACGCTCGGCAGCGCCGGCCAGGCCAACTACGCCGCCTCCAACGCCTTCCTCGACGGCCTCGCCCGGCACCGCCGCGCGCTCGGCCTGCCCGCCACCGCCCTCGCCTGGGGGCTGTGGGACAACTCCGCCGGCGGCATGGCCGGGACGCTCGCCACGTCCGACCTCGCCCGCTGGGCCCGGCTCGGCGTCGCCCCGATGCCGCAGGACAAGGCGCTCGAACTGCTCGACTCGGCGCTCGCGGGGAACGCCGTCACGACCCTGCCGGCCCGGCTCAGCCTGGCCAAGGTCGCCGAGCCCGTGCCGGTCATGCTGCGCGCGATGTTGCGCAAGCCGATCGAGCGCCGCGAGGCCGGCGGGCCCGACGAGGTGCCGCTGGCGCAGGCCCTGCGCGGGCTGGGCCCCGAGGAGCAGGAACGCACGCTGCTCGACCTCGTACGCGGCCAGGCCGCCCTCGTGCTCGGCCACGTGACGCCGAACGTCATCAGCGCGACCGGCGCGTTCAAGGAGGCCGGCTTCGACTCGCTGACCGCCGTCGAGCTCCGCAACCGGCTCAACACCGCCACCGGGCTGCAACTGCCCAGTTCGCTGCTGTTCGACTACCCGTCGCCGCAGGCGCTGACCGAGCACCTGCGCACCGAACTGCTCGGCGGGTCCGCCACCGCCGCCACGGCGGTCCGCACGACCGGCCACGACGAGCCGATCGCGATCGTCGGCATGGCCTGCCGCTACCCGGGCGGCGTACGCTCGCCCGAGGACCTGTGGGAGCTGGTGGCCCAGGCCCGCGACGCGGTCGGCGAGTTCCCGGCCGACCGTGGCTGGGACCTCGACCGGCTGTTCGACCCCGACCCCGGCAAGCGGGGCACCACCTACACCCGGCACGGCGGCTTCCTCTACGACGCGGCCGACTTCGACGCGGCGTTCTTCGGCATCTCGCCGCGCGAGGCGCTGGCCATGGACCCGCAGCAGCGGCTGCTGCTGGAGGCCTCCTGGGAGGCGCTCGAGGACGCCGGCATCGACCCCGCCACGCTGCGCGGCAGCCAGACCGGGGTGTTCACCGGCATCGCGCCCATGGAGTACGGCCCTCGCCGGTACGAAGGCGCCGACCACGTGGAGGGTTACCTCCTCACCGGCGGACTGGCCAGCGTCGCCTCCGGCCGGGTGTCGTACACGTTCGGGTTCGAGGGCCCGGCGGTGACCGTGGACACGGCGTGCTCGTCGTCGCTGGTGGCGCTGCACCTGGCGGCGCAGGCGTTGCGGTCGGGCGAGTGCGACCTCGCGATGGCCGGCGGGGCGATGGTGATGGCCTCGCCCGGCACGTTCGTGGAGTTCTCGCGCCAGCGCGGCCTGTCGCCGGACGGCAGGTGCAAGGCGTTCTCGGCCGACGCGGACGGCACCGGCTGGAGCGAAGGCGTCGGCGTGCTGCTCGTCGAGCGGCTGTCCGACGCGCGCCGCAACGGCCACCAGGTGCTCGCCGTCATCAGGGGCAGCGCGATCAACCAGGACGGCGCCAGCAACGGCCTGGCCGCCCCCAACGGTCCGTCGCAGCAGCGGGTGATCCGGCAGGCGCTGGCGAACGCGGGTTTGTCGCCGGCCGAGGTGGACGCGGTGGAGGCGCACGGCACCGGTACGAAGCTCGGCGACCCGATCGAGGCCCAGGCGCTCATCGCCACCTACGGCCGGGAACGTCAGGACCAGCCGCTCTGGCTCGGCTCGCTGAAGTCCAACCTCGGCCACGCCCAGGCCGCCGCCGGTGTCGCCGGGGTCATCAAGATGGTCATGGCCATGCGGCACGGCGTGCTGCCGAAGACCCTTCACGTGGGCGAGCCCTCCCCGCACGTGGACTGGTCGGCGGGTGCGGTCGAGCTGCTGACCGAGGCCCGCCCGTGGGACCAGGGGGACCGGCCGCGCCGGGCCGCCGTGTCGTCGTTCGGGGTGAGCGGCACCAACGCCCACGTGATCATCGAGCAGGGCGATCCCGCCGACGAGACCACCGGCGAGGACGGGCGGCTGCCGGTGGTGCCGTTGCTGGTGTCGGCGAAGGACGGGCGGGCGTTGCGGGCGCAGGCCGGTCGGTTGGCGTCGTGGCTGGAGTCGGAGTCGTCGGTTGCGGTGTCGGATGCGGCGTGGTCGCTGGCGACGGGCCGGGCGGTGCTGGAGCAGCGCGCGGTCGTGGTGGGTGCTGGTCGGGACGAGTTGGTGGCGGGCCTGCGGGCGCTGGAGCCTGTGGGGGTCATGCCTGTTGGGAAGCTGGCCTTGTTGTTCGCGGGTCAGGGTAGTCAGCGGGTCGGCATGGGCAGGGAGCTCGCCGAGGCGTTTCCCGTGTTCGGCGCCGAGTTGGACGAGATCTGCCGGGTGTTTGAGCCGTTGTTGCCGCATTCGTTGCGTGAGGTGATGTTCGGCGATCGCGGGGGTGTGCTGGATGAGACGGGGATGACGCAGCCTGCGTTGTTCGCGTTCGAGGTGGCGCTTCATCGGTTGTTGGAGTCGTTGGGTGTGCGGGCGGATGTGCTGGTGGGGCATTCGGTCGGTGAGATCGCGGCTGCTCATGTGGCTGGGGTGTTCTCGTTGGAGGATGCGTGCACGCTGGTGGCGGCTCGTGCGCGGTTGATGCAGGCGCTTCCTTCTGGTGGGGCGATGCTGGCGGTGGCCGCGTCTGAGGTTGATGTTCTGCCGCTTTTGGCGGGTCGTGAGGATCGGGTGGGGATCGCGGCGGTGAATGGTCCTGCTGCGGTGGTGGTGTCGGGTGATGAGGCGGCGGTCGCGGAGATCGAGAGCCTGGCTCAGGTGCGTACTCGGCGGTTGCGGGTGTCGCATGCGTTCCATTCGCCGTTGATGGAGCCGATGTTGGCGGAGTTCGCCGAGGCGATCGGTGGTCTTGCTTTCCACGAGCCCGCGATCCCGGTCGTGTCGAATGTGACGGGCCGGTTGGCTGGGCCGGGTCAGCTGACCGTTCCTGCTTACTGGGTGGAGCATGTGCGTGGCGCGGTGCGGTTCGCTGACGGGGTGGTCTCGGCTGGGGCGTCGCATTTCTTGGAGGTGGGTCCGGATGGGGTGTTGACCGGGCTGGCGCAGCAGAGTGTCGAGGATGCGGTGTTCGTCCCGGCTGTGCGCAAGGACCGTGACGAGACCCGCGCGTTGATGGAGGCGCTGGGCCGGCTGCATGTGCAGGGGATCGCTGTGGACTGGACGAAGGTCCTGACTCCCGGCCGGTTCGTCGACCTGCCCACGTACGCCTTCCAGCACGAGCGGTTCTGGCTGGAGTCGGGCAGACCGGTCGGTGACGTGACGGCCGCCGGGCTGAGCGCGGTGGAGCATCCGATCCTCAGCGCCGCCGTGCCCGCGCCCGACTCCGACTCGATCACTCTCACCGGCCGGCTCTCGCCGGCCGCGCTGCCCTGGCTCGCCGATCACGTGGTCAACGGCACGGTCATCCTGCCCGGCACCGCGTTCCTCGAGATCGCGTTGCGGGCCGCCGCGGAGACCGAGGACTGCGTGACGGTCTCCGAGTTGACCATCCAGGCCCCGCTCGTCATCACGCCCGAGCACCCCGTACAGCTCCAGGTGGTCATCGACGGTCCGGACGACGGCGGGCGGCGCGGCGTCGCAGTGTACTCCCGTACGGAAGGCGACACCGCCTGGCAGCGGCACGCCCAGGGAACCCTTGGCCCGGTCGCCGCCGAGCCCGCTTTCGACCTGGCCCAGTGGCCGCCGCCCGGCGCGCGGCCCGTCGAGCTCGGCGCCTTCTACGACGACCTGGCGGCGACGGGTCTGGAGTACGGTGACACGTTCCAGGGCCTGGTGGCCGCGTGGCAGCACGACGGCTCGGTGTACGCCGAGATCGTGCTGCCCGACCAGGCGCAGGCGGACGCGGAGCGGTTCGGGTTCCATCCGGCGCTGCTCGACGCGGTGCTGCACTCCATCACTCTCGGGGACCTGCTGCCGCGTACCCAGCCGGGCCAGCCTTATCTGCCCTTCGCATGGTCCGGCGTCTCCCCGCACGCGGCGGGCGGGACGACGGCACGTGTCCGTACGACGGCGAAGGGGCCAGGCGAGTTGTCGCTGAGCGTCGCCGACCAGTCCGGTGCGCCCGTCCTCACGGTGGACTCGCTGGTGGTGCGGCCCGTCACGACCGCCCTGCGGAGCGGGACCACCCCGTACACGCTGGACTGGGTGACGGCGACCGCCTCCGGGCCGGAGCCGGAGCGGGTGCTGATGCTGGACGACCTGGCGTCGCTGCGCGAGGCGGTTGCGCCCGGCCAGGAGGTTCCTGAGCTGGTCCTGGCGCCGGTCGCGTCCGGCGGAGGCCGGGACAGGACGTACGAGGTGCTCGCGCTTGTCCAGGAGTGGCTGTCGGAGGAGCGGTTCGCGCGGTCAAGGCTGGCGCTCGT
Source organism: Nonomuraea sp. K271 (assembly GCF_009908215.1). Lineage (NCBI taxonomy): Bacteria > Bacillati > Actinomycetota > Actinomycetes > Streptosporangiales > Streptosporangiaceae > Nonomuraea > Nonomuraea sp. K271. Next base: position 32,314 of record NZ_JAAAHR010000096.1, read on the forward strand.
GACCATCGGCGCGGTCAGCGTGACCGACGGCGAGTCGCCCGACCTGTCCACCGCCCCCGTGTGGGGGCTGGTGCGCTCCGCCCAGTCCGAGCACGTCGGCCGGTTCGTGCTCGTCGACACCGACGAGCACCCCGGCTCGGCGGATGCGATGTTGCGCGCCTGCGCGTCCGGCGAGCCGCAGATCGCCCTGCGGCAGGGCCGCGTCCACGTCCCCCGCATCGTCCCTGCGGCCAGCCCGCCCGCCACCGAAGGCACGGGCGAGGCGGCCGACGGCACCGTGCTGCTGACCGGCGGCACAGGAGAGCTCGGGGCGCTGGCCGCGCGGCGGCTGGTCACCGAGCACGGCGTACGTCACCTGCTGCTGGCCAGCAGGCGCGGCACGGCGGCGCCCGGCGCGGACGACCTGGTGGCCGAGCTGACCGAGACGGGCGCGCAGGTCACTGTGGCCGCATGCGACGTGGCGGACCGCGACGAGCTCGCCGCCCTCCTGGCGGGCATCCCCGAGGAACATCCGCTGACGGGCGTCGTGCACCTGGCCGGGATCGTGGCCGACGGCGCCGTGACGTCGCTGACGCCCGACCACGTCGACCGCGTCTTCGGGCCGAAGGCGGACGCGGCCTGGCACCTGCACGAGCTCACCCAGGATCTCGACCTGGCGTTCTTCGTGTTGTACTCGTCGGTCGCCGCCACGGTCGGCAGCGCGGGCCAGGCCAACTACGCCGCCGCCAACGCGTACCTGGACGCCCTGGCCCTGCACCGCCGGGCCCGGGGCCTGCCGGCCGTCTCCCTCCAGTGGGGACTGTGGGAGTCCGACCACGGCATGGCCGGTGCGCTCAGCCAGCTCGACGTGGCGCGGCTCAGCAGGGTCGGGCTCGCGCCGCTCCCCGTGGCGGAGGGCATGGCCCTGTTCGACGCGGCGCTCGCCCTCGACCAGGGTGTGCAGATCGTGGCCCGCCTGGACACGGCCGCGCTACGCCGCCAGGACGAGATCCCCGCGATCTTCCGCGCGCTGGTCAAGGCGCCGGCGCGCAGGACGGCCGCGCCCAGGCCGGCGACCATGCGCGCCGACAAGGGCGCGCTGCTCTCGCTCATTCGTACGAACGTCGCGCACGTGCTCGGCCACGCCAACGCCGACACCGTGGACCCAGGAACCGCGTTCAAGGACCTCGGCTTCGACTCGCTGAGCTCCGTCGAACTGCGCAACCGGCTCAACACGGCCACCGGCCTGCGGTTGCCCGCCACGCTGCTGTTCAACTTCCCCACCCCCGGCGAGCTGGCCGACCACCTGTACGCGGAACTCAGCGGCGCGTCCAGGACCGAGCAGGTGGCCGTGCGGACCGCGCCCGCCGACGAGCCCATCGCGATCGTCGGCATGGCCTGCCGCTATCCCGGCGGCGTGGCCTCCCCCGAGGACCTCTGGCGGCTGCTCGCCCAGGCGGGCGACGCCATCACGTCCTTCCCCGACAACCGTGGCTGGGACCTGGACGCCCTGTACGACCCCGACCCCGGCCACCACGGGACCAGCTACGCCCGCGAAGGCGGCTTCCTGCACGACGCCGACCGCTTCGACCCCGGCCTCTTCGGCATCTCGCCGCGCGAGGCGACCGCGATGGACCCGCAGCAGCGGTTGCTGCTGGAGACGTCGTGGGAGGCGATCGAGCGGGCCGGAATCAGCCCCAAGGCCATGCGCGGCAGCCGCACCGGCGTGTTCGCCGGGGTGATGTACCACGACTACGGCACCCGCCTGCCGCAGGCGCCGGAGGGCTTCGAAGGGTTCGTGCTCAACGGCAGCGCGGGCAGCATCGCCTCCGGCCGGGTCGCGTACACGTTCGGCCTCGAAGGGCCGGCGGTGACCGTGGACACGGCGTGCTCGTCGTCGCTGGTGGCGCTGCACCTGGCGGCGCAGTCGCTGCGGTCGGGCGAGTGCGACCTGGCCCTGGCCGGCGGCGTGACCGTGATGGCCACCCCCAACGTCTTCGTCGAGTTCTCCCGCCAGCGCGGCCTGTCGGCCGACGGCCGGTGCAAGGCGTTCTCCGCCGACGCGGACGGCACCGGCTGGGGCGAGGGTGCGGGCATGCTGCTCGTCGAGCGGCTGTCCGACGCCCAGCGCAACGGGCACCACGTACTCGCCGTCGTACGCGGGACCGCGATCAACCAGGACGGCGCCAGCAACGGCCTGACCGCCCCCAACGGCCCCTCCCAGGAGCGGGTGATCCGGCAGGCGCTGGCCAACGCGGGCCTGACGGTCGCCGACGTGGACGCGGTCGAAGCCCACGGCACCGGTACGAGGCTCGGTGACCCGATCGAGGCGCAGGCCATCCTCGCCACGTACGGGCAGGACCGGGAGCAGCCGCTCTGGCTCGGCTCGCTGAAGTCCAACATCGGCCACACGCAGGCCGCAGCCGGTGTGGGCGGGATCATCAAGATGGTGCTGGCCATGCGGCACGGCGTGCTGCCCCAGACATTGCACGCCGACGAGCCGTCGCCGCACGTGGACTGGTCGGCGGGCGCGGTCGAGCTGCTGACCGAGGCCCGGCCGTGGGAGGAGCGCGACCGGCCCCGCCGCGCCGGCGTGTCGTCGTTCGGGGTGAGCGGCACCAACGCCCACGTCATCATCGAGCAGGGCCCGGCCGCCCCCGAGCCGGCCGCCGCCGTCACCGAGCTGCCCGCCGTGCCGTGGCTGATCTCCGCCAACGACGTGGGCGCGCTGCGCGAGCAGGCAGGCAGGCTCGCGGCCTGGGCGTCGGCGAACGACGTCGACCCGGCCGTCACCGGTAAGGCGCTAATGTCCGCCCGGTCGATGCTGGAGCAGCGCGCGGTCGTGGTGGGTGCTGGTCGGGACGAGTTGGTGGCGGGCCTGCGGGCGCTGGAGCCTGTGGGGGTCATGCCTGTTGGGAAGCTGGCCTTGTTGTTCGCGGGTCAGGGTAG
>NZ_JAAAHR010000097.1:0-34831 GCF_009908215.1 Nonomuraea sp. K271
GGCATACCCAACCGCCGCCCCGCACCCCGCTACGACGTCAGCAAAACCGTCAAACGCGGCCGCACCCTCGCAGCACTACAACAATCCGGAGGATAAAGAACAAGCTCAGAAGCTCTCCTGCGGCGTGATGGTCTGGGGCAACGGCGGCTCCTGGACGTACGCGATGGGCACCCGAGACGGCAAGCACATGCTCGTCTCCGACATCAACGGCGACTGGGGCAACCCGATCACCATCCTCACCAAGGAAATGAAAGCGGAGATGTGCCCGCCGAGATCACGATGACCGCTCAATAGCACCGGCTCATCCGGCCTCACGAGCACGAGGCCGGATGAGTTCGCGCACCGCACGCGGCCCGGCGGACACCTTCCCGGCCATGCCGAACCTGGAGCGCGCCGGCAGCAGCCAGGCTGTGAGTCCCGGTGGTCAATGGCCAGGAAATTCCAGCGCGGTCTGGGCGCGGCGGGCGGCGTCCTGATTGGGATGCTCCGGCGCGCCGGCGACGAACCGCTGGTTGCCCTCCAGCAGCATCGCCAAGGCATCGGGCGTTAGCGTCAGCATCTCGGGCATGACCGCACGCTGCCGGGACCGCTGAACCGCCTCCGCGCAGACGCCCCGCCAGCGCCTCGGAGATCACGCGGCCAGCTCAACGTCGGTGAAGTCGACCTCTTTCAGCAGGGGGTCGAACGGATCCGGCCGATGGCGCAGCTCGTCGGTGGCGTACGCGCCGAAGCGGCTGATGTGGGCCCGCAGGTAGGGCGCGGCCGCGCTCAGGTGGGCGTCCTTGAGGTGGGCGACGAAACCGGCGGGGGTGTCGGGCAGGCCGACTTTCTCGCAGAAGGCGGCCAGCTTCGGCTGGCACTCTTCCCAGGGCAGCAGATGGGCGCCCCAGTCGGCGTACTCGTTCGAGCCGAGCACGGCCACGTCGCCGGTGCGCAGTTCCTCGGCCAAGTAACAGAACACCATCGCCTCGAAATGCCGGCGCGCCACCATGCCGGGACGGCGCCGGTCGGTCACCGCGCGCCGCCAGTTGCCCGAGGCGAACGCGATGCCCGACTCCGGCTCGTCCTCCTCCACCGCCGGGGGCAGCGGGATGAAGTCGCGGCGCTTGGGTGAGTGCTCACGAGCGTGCGCCAGCGCGGCCAGCACCGAATCGTCGTTGGAGGTGGCCTTCAGCCGCAGCTTGCCCGCCCTGGACATGCGCCAACCGGTCGCCCAGTCCGCCCAGAACCTCCAGCACGCCAGCCATCCCTGCCGGGTCACTACCCCATACCTCATCAGCGTCATGAGGTGTCCAGGACTGCACCAGCACCCTGGCACCTGCGGCCAGCAGTTCCCGTGTCAGGGCGAACCCGATCCCGGCCTGCCGACTCACGCCGGTCACCACCGCAACACGGCCGGCCAGAGGACCTCGCTGCGCATCTGCGCTCTCGTCAACGGTCATCTGGAGATGGTCGCCGGCCCGGGTGAACGCCACCACCCCCTTATCGTCAGACACTCGGATCTCGGTCCGGCAGCACGGCCAACCGTCTGCCTGACATGCCTTACAAGCTTTCATGCGGCTGACCAGCTACTTCGCTCGAGAACACTAGATAACGATGGAGCCGACTGGCCACGTCCGCCTCGGCTACGCCCGCGCCTCCACCGCCCGGCAGTCCCTCGACGCCCAGCTCGACTGCCTCGCCGCGAGTCCACGGGGACAGCGCGCTTGTCCACTCGCTGACCTGCAGTAACGGTAGCTCGAGCGGACATCGGGACACCACCGAATTTATCGCCCGTGCCCGGAGGTTTCGCCTGTTGTGCCGGCGATCGTCACCCGCGGGTACTCGACAGGTGCCGCAGCCTGTCCCGCCTGGGCCACCCAGGCAAGCCCTGTGCGCTTGTCGGCCAGGATCAGTTCCACCGTCTCGGCGATCTGGTCAGGGTCGGCGATCACGAGGCCCGCGTCGACGAGAGACTGGCGGAACGGCGCGATGATCGGGGTGTCCGCCAGGCCAGGGCAGAGCGCGTTCACCCGGATGCCGTCGGCGGACAGCAGCATGGCGGCCGACCGCACGAGTCCGATCAGGGCGTGCTTGGCGGCGGCGTAAAAGATGTCAGGGGAGGAGGCCAGCCCGGCGAGGCTGGAAACCACGACGACGGAGCCGCCTCGCGGGCGGAGCGCGGGGACGCAGGCGTCGAGGCCATAGACGACGCCGTCCAGGTCGATGGCCATGGTTTCGCGGTAGCGCTCCGGGGTGAAGTCGTGGAGGCCACACTGGCCGGGGACGCCGGCATTGAGCACGGCCACATCCAGCCGCCCGTACACGGAGATCGTCTTTGCGACGGCGGCCTGGTTGTCCTCCGGCCTCGTCACGTCCAGAGGGATGAAGAGGCCGCCGACCTCTTCCGCGACGGCTGCCCCCGAGACGGCGTCACGGTCGGCCACGGCCACACTCATGCCGGCACGGGACAGCCGCCGTGCGATGGCCGAGCCGATCCCGCCGCCTGCGCCCGTGATGAGTGCCACGGTCATGACCGCTCCTCCTCGTCGAGCCGGTGGACCTCCACGCCGCCGCGTATGGCGAGGCCATGCTTGCGCAGGTAGCGCGGCCCCCAGAAGCGCTGCAGAGTGATCAGGGCCAGCAGGGTGACCACCAGCAGGACGTCGTCGAGCACGGGGACCAGGTCGATGGGCAGGGTCAGCGCCATGAGCACCCGGATCGCCGTGTCCACCGCGAACGCCACCCCCCAGATGGCCGTGAACACCCTGAGCGTGCGTCGGAACCCGGAGAAGTCCTCCCAGCTCGCCTTCCAGAGCGCCTGCTTCTCCCGGTCCATGAACATCCGGGCCTCGTACAGGAGAGGCTTGGGCCGCAGCAGGCTGAGCAGCAGCCACAGGGCCATCGCGGCGCTGCCCCAGGCATTTCGGACGAGGAGCACGCGGGCGCTGCCCGTCACGAACGACATGGCGATCGTCAGCGACATCGTGCCCAGCACGAACAGGGTGACGCCGCTGACCCGCCGCTCCTTGACGATGCTGTGCACGGCTCGCCCGGCGGGCAGCACGCCGCCCGCCAGCAGGGCCAGCCACTGGTTCACACCGGCGGCCCGGAGCCCGTAGAAGATCGCCAACGGGCCCGCCACCTCGAAGCCGAGCACGCTGTACATGGCCCTGCGGGTGGCCGCAGCGCCGGAGAGGGATGTCATCGCGGCGACTTCCCCGTGGTGGCCGCCAGGAAGGTGGCGACGATCTCGCGGGTGTACGAGTCCATGTCGATCGCGTGGCTCCCGCTCACCCGGGACGCCGCCGCCTCGATCGCGCCGCGGATCAGCACAGCCATGGACCTGGGGTCGAAGTCGCGAAATTCCCCGGTACGCTGCCCATCCCGCAGCAGCTCCGCCAGCCCTTGTACGCCGGGCTCCTGGTGTTCGGCCGTCGTAGAGCGCTCGCCTGAGGGGTTGCGAAGGTGTGAGCCGAGCTCCGTGAGCGCCGCGATCTCCGTGGGGTGATCCCTCAGGAACTCCAGATTCGCCTCCAGGTACGCCTTGAGCCGCCCCGGCGCCGTTTCCTCCGCCTCCATCCTGCCCAGGATGAACGCGGCACCCGACTGGTAGACGTCCTGCACGATGGCCTTGATCAGGTCGTCCTTACCGGCGAAGTGATAGGAGATCAGCCGCGGGCTGCTGAGCCCGGCCCGCTCGGTGATGCGGGCGAACGACGCTTTGTCGTAGCCCAGATCGGCAATGGTGTCGATGGCCGCCTTGATGATCTGTGCGCGGCGGGTGACGTTGATGGCGGAGTCGCGTGACGCCTTCCGTTTTATCTGCATAGATAAAAGATGGTATGCGCAGATAAATACCGATGTCCAATTCTCTGCCGCCGTGGGGGCCTAGCGGCTGACGGAAGGGGGTCCCGGTAGCAATGAAGAATTTTCAACGAAGTGGCGTCTGACCTGCGGTAATGGATGGGGTTGACCTCCTGCGGCGGGTTGATGATCACAGCCGCTACGTTCGTTCGGTTTGCCCGGTACGGCACGTTGCGTTGTTCTACCTGGTCGGTAAGGCGCTCACGCCGCGGATGCGGGACTTGACCCCGGTTACTCTGGTTCGTGACGGACACCCCGACCGAGATCGCCAAGCGCTACCCGCACGCCGGACCACTATTGGGCGCGCGCTGGAATGAGGACCTGGTGGCTGAGTGCTGGCCGGACTTGCTGCGGATGGCCGGGTCGCCGGAGTACGGTCAGGCGACCGCCTCGCTGATTGCCCAGCAGGGCACGATCGCCCGCCCGCATCTGGAGCAGCAGACCGAGCAGGCGTGGCGCCTGACCCTGCTGACCAACTCGGTGGTCGCGTGGACGACCGAATATTATTCTAGAGCGGTGAACAACGAGATCTTGTCGCACATCTCGCCCAGGCACAGCGACAACATCAACTTCTTCGGCGTCATCAACGTCGACGTCGAGGCGCAACTGGCCAAGCTCGACACCAGCGGCTGGCGGCCGCCGCGGCCCGCTCAACTGCGTGAGCTGGGGCTGACACCCTGAGTGACACCTGCCCCGCGACACGCGCCCAGATTCGGGTGCAGGTCACGATGTCCCGTGTAGGGGCGAAGACGACGACCTACCAGACGAGTCCATCTAGATGGTTATGGCCGGAAAGCAGGCGAGCGATGCGGTCCTGCGCCGCTTCGCGTATGTCAGGCTGGGGGTGGTGTGCGTATAGCGCGAGCTCCACGTACATGTCATAGAAGAGCAACCGCTCGCGCAGATGCTCGCGTTCGAACAGCTCCGGATACGCGCCGTGCAGCCATCCGGGGACTTCTGTGAGTGTGGTCTCGTCGAGCCCTCGTTCGTCGGGTGCGGGTGGGTACTCTCGCGCCTTCGCGCACCAGCGCAGGATGGTATCGAGCTCGACATCCGCTGGCTGAGCCACTGCCTCCGCGAAGTCGATGAGACCGGTGACGCGTCCTTGGTCGACCATCACGTTGGATCCATGCAAATCACCATGGACGAGGACGGGTTCGTCGGCGGCGAACAACGCCAGCCGCTCCTGGATCCAATCGGCGACGTCCGCGAGCAGGCGCGAGTCATGACCGGGCAGTCGCCGGGCAGCCTCGACCTGCTGGAGCGCCGCACTCACTACGGGTGGGTGGAACGCAGGCCACGGCTTGCCGGCGAGCGCGTCGGCCAGCCAGGGCGGCAGCAGGTCGGCCGTGACAGGAACGCGGTGAAGTGCGCGCAGCGCCAAGCCGAGGCTTTCGATCATTGCTTGGCGCGTGTGCGAGTCCGCCGCCGGCCATACCTCGTACATGGTTCGGCCGGGCACGCGTTCGGAGACACACCACGGCCCGTCCGGGCCGTCGCCGTGGGCGAGGGTCCGGGCGTGTGGGACCTCGCTGCCGGCGAGCAGCTTGGCGACTGTAGCCTCGTGGCGAAACGAGTCGCGGTACTGTCCGTTGCTCAGTCGTACGACGTATTCGTCGCCGACCCACACGCGGCTAACCCAGCCGGCCTTTGGAAGAAAGCGCCCGGTTGCTGGCAGACCAGCGGCCGCCAGCGTCCTCAGCAGCGCCGGATCGGTAGCCGGCGCGTCGACGAACGGTGTTGATTGGTCGCACACGGACCAAGCTTCGCACGGCGTTGTAGAACTGGCTGTCGGCGCGGGCGATCACAGTCCCGGTGGCGCCCGCGTCCGCCGCGTGGGCGAGGGCGGTGGCGGTGAAGGGCCCGGCGCCGCGGGCGTCGGCGGCCTTGCCGCGGCACAGCCGGAGCGCGCCGATCACGGGGCGGGCCGGCACGCAAGGCGTGGCCCCGGCGGGCCGGACGGCACCACGTCCGTCGAGGCGCGTTCGTCCAGCAGGCCCTCGTCGTGCAGATCCGACCACAACCGCGCCGGTACGTGGGCTGAGAACGCGGCGGCATCGGCCCGCACCTCCTGCGCCGATCGCATGCCGACCACGATGCCCGCGACCGCGGGGTGACGCAGCGGGAAGGCCATGGCGGCCTGGGGGACGGTCACTCCGTGCGCCTCGCAGACATCCGCGATCCGGTTGACCCGTTCCAGCAGCCGCGGACCAGCGAGCGCGTAGTCGAACCGGGCGCCCTCGGCGGGCCGTTCGGTCGCCAGCAGGCCGGAGTTGAAGACGGAGGCGGCCAGGACCGACACTCCCCGTTCGGCGCAGGCCGGCAGCAGTTCGTCCAGAGCGGATTGGTCCAGCAGTGTGTAGCGACCCGACAGCAGGATTACGTCCGCGTCGGTCTCGCGTACCAGGCGGGTCAGCTTGCCGGGGTGGTACATGCCCGCGCCGACGGCGCCGACCACGCCCTCGGAACGCAACTCGGCCAGCGCCGGGTAGCCGTCGCGCAGAGCGGCCTCGAAGTGCTTTTCGGCATCGTGCAGATACAGCACGTCGATCCGGTCGACGCCCATGCGGGTCAGCGAGTCTTCGACGCTGCGCAGGATGCCGTCGCGTGAGAAGTCCCAGACCCGGCGGTGGGTGGCCGGCACGGCGAAGCTCTCGTCCATCCGGCCCTGCGGATCCTGCGGGACCAGCAGCCGGCCGACCTTCGTCGACAGGGTGAACTCCGCCCGCGGCTTGCCGCGCAGCAGCTCACCGATGCGGCGCTCGGAGTGCCCGATGCCGTAGTGGGGTGAGGTGTCGAAGTAGCGGATGCCCGAGTCCCAGGCGGCCGCCAGCGCCCGCGCCGCGGTGTCGTCGTCCAGCGGTTCGAACAGGCCGCCCAGGGGCCCACCCCCGAAGCCCAGTTCGGTGACCTCCGTCGTGGTGCGCCCGAGCTTGTTAGTGCGCATGTGGCATGTCTCCCTTGTGTGCGGTTCCGGCTTCCGGCCGGACATCGTGCTGGTTTCGTGTCAGGACGGCGCACGGTGTGATGCGGACCGATCCGGTGCCTTGTCGGGGTCGTGTCCGGCCTCGGAACGTGACGGTCATCAGAAGGCGGGGAAGGCCGAGCCCGAGGGGTGGAAGGGCTCGCGCTCGCCGCGAAAGGCGAGCGAGGCGGCCGCGACCGCGCCGAGGCGCAGCTCCTCGACCCGGCCAACGGCTGCCAGGGACGACAGGGTGGTGCCGCCCAGGTAGGCCGCGCCCAGTTCAGCTGAGGTCAGCCGCAGGTCGGGCCGGGCCGGCGTACGTTCGCAGGTGACGGACTCCTCGTCGGCACGCAGGTGGTAGCGGCCCGCGTTCCACGGGCAGAACGTGTCCTGGACCTCGAGGACCAGGTCCAGCGAGGTCGAGTACCGGCGTGCCGCCAGCGCCCGCCCCACGTCCACCAGGCGGACCCAGAGGTTGTCGACCACGGTGGTGCGAGCCGCGCGCGGGTCGGCCAGCAGGTGCTTCAGCGGTTCGTCGACGGCGCCGTCGTAGGTGAGACCGGCGTGAGCGTCGAGATCGATGAGGTAGCGCCACAGGGCGGCGTACGACTGCCTGGTGGTGGCCGCGACCTCGATGACCTGCACCAGCTCCTGCTTGGAGCGGTAGAGGGCGTAGCCGGTGATCTCGCCGCCGGGCTCGGTGTGGAAGGCGAAGCGCAGTGCCGTCCCGCCCTCACGCGCACGTTCGCCGTCGGCCAGGCGGGCCGCCCAGAACGTGTCCGTACGGTCGACCCAGCCGACCCCATCACGGCGGGCGGTGTCGTAGACCTTCTCCAGCAGCGGCCGGGCCTCCTGGCGGCCGAGCAGGTGAATCGTTCCGTCGCCGAGGTCGGTGCCCGGCCGCAGAGCCATGAACCTTTTGTCCCCCCGGATCTGGGCCACGTGGCTGGCGACGCCGTACCCGAAGCGGCCGTAGATCGTCGCCTCGGCGGCGTTGAGCGCGGCGATCGGTTCGCCGCCCGATTCGTACAGGTCGGTGAGCTGCTTGCGCATCATCGCGGTGAGGATCCCGCGACGCCGGTGCGTGGGCAGGACGGCGACGAGCGTGATGCCGGCCACGGGAACGGACACGGGCGCCGTCCAGCCGGGGACCGTCATGACGCGGCCGTAGATCGACGCGCCGCCGACGATCGCCTCGCCGTCGTAGGCGGCGATCGTGCGTCCGGGGTCGATGGAGGAGGCGGCGTTCCTGAGGCCGCCCTCGTACCAGTCCTGGCCGTAGGTCGTGGTGACCATGCGAGCCCACGCGTCGAACTCATGGGCACCGATGGTCCGCAGTGGGTGCGTGACTGTCATGCTTCGAGCGTGGCCGGGTGAACAGGTGCCGCACATCAGGTGATCTGTGTATTTATATGCTGGCGCAGTGATGGCGGAACGGGTGGTCAGTCCGGTGTTCGTCGGCCGGAACGAGGAGCTGTCGGAGCTCGCGGCGGCCCTGGACGCCGCTGTCGAGCAGGGTCCGGCAGTGGCGCTGGTGACCGGAGAGGCCGGGATCGGCAAGTCGCGGCTGCTGGCGGAGTTCGCCAGGTCGCTGGATCCGGCCGTGCGGGTGGTCGAGGGCACCTGCACGGAGCTGGGCAGGGACAGCCTGCCGTACGCGCCGTTCGTGACAGTGCTGCGCAGGCTGATCCGGGTCGAAGGGGTGCTGCCAGGGCCCTACCGCCAGCTCGCCCGCTGGTTCCCGGAGCTCGGCGAGGCCGGCGACGCGGAAGGCGGCAAGCACCGGCTGTACGAGGAGGTCCTGACGCTGGTCGAGCGGGTGGCCGCGGACCAGCCGCTGGTCATCGCCATCGAGGACCTGCACTGGGCCGACGCCGCCACCCGCGAACTGCTCGGCTTCCTGGCCAGGAACCTCACCCAGACGGGCGTGCTCCTGGTGATCACCTACCGGTCACAGGAAACCGGCGACGGGCTGCTCGGGCCGCTGCTGTCCGAGCTGTCCCGCCGCCCGCGCACCACCGCGCTACGGCTGGACCGCCTGGACCGGCAGGGCGTGAGCCGCCAGCTGGCCGCGATCCTCGGCGCCGAGCCGGACGCGGCCACCGTACGCCGTGTCCACGAACGCAGCGACGGCAACCCGCTGTTCGTCGAGGCCCTCGCCCGCGCCGGCGAGCGGACTCCGGACAGCCTGCGCAACCTGCTGCTCCACGGTCCACGGTCGCTGCCCGGCCCGGCTCGCGAGCTGCTGCGCATCGCTTCCGTGGCGGGCGGCCGGGTCGGCCACCGGCTGCTGGCGGAGGTGGCCGGGCAGGACGGGGTCGGGCTCGACGCCCTGCTGCGCGAGCTCGTCGACCGCAGCCTGCTCCGCACGGCAGGGGACGGCTACGACTTCCGCCACGCCCTGATCCGGCATGTGGTGTACGAGGAGTTGCTGCCGGGCGAGCGGGCACGCCTGCACGCGCGCTACGCCGAGGCCCTGCGCGATTCCGGCGCCCACGCGGAGCTGACGGCGCACGCTTACGCCGCCGGGAATCGCGGGCTCGCGCTGTCCGCCGCGCACCTGGCCGCGTGCCGGGCGCGCGGCACCCACGCCTACGAGGAGCAGGTCCGCCTGCTGGACCAGGTCCTCGAACTCTGGGACCCGGACGTGAACCTGGAGGTCGACAGGATCGACGTCCTGACCGGCGCGGCCGAGGCCTGCATGCTCAGCGGCGACTACGTCCGCGGCATCGACTACGCCACCGCCGGGCTGGCCGTCGTGGACGAGCGGCGCGAGCCCGAGCGGGCCGCCCAGCTGCTGGAGCACCGGGGCAGGCTGCGGCACCGGCTGGACGCGACCGGCGTCTCCGACTGGGAACGAGCCCTGGAGCTCATGCCCGCCGCCCCCGACAGCGTCCAGCGGGGCCGGCTGCTCGGGGTGCTGGCCATGGGCCTGCTGCCGGAGGTGGACAGGGCTCGCGAGCCGTTCGAGGAGGCGCTCAGGATCGGCCGGCGCACCGGCGATCCCACGGTCACGGTCCGCGGGCTGCTGGGCGTCGGTTCGATGACGCGCGACCTCGGAATGCTGGCGCAAGCCCGTACGCTCGCCGAGCGGCTCGACAGCCATGACCTGCTCATGACCGTCCCCATGTATGAGGCCATGCTGCACGCCAAGGCCGGCGACCAGCGCCGCGCCATCGCCGCGGCCCGCGACGGCATCCGCCACGCCCGCCGGTACGGGCTGGGCCGCAGCCGCGGCGCCGAACTCGCGCGCTACGCCGGGCGCAGCCTGATCCTGGCCGGGGAGTGGGACGAGGCGGCCGCCGTCCTGCGGGAGAGCCTCCAGGAGGATCCGCCACCGCTGTCGCGGCAGGCCCTGCTCGTCCTCGCCGGCTACCTGTCGCTGCTGCGCGGGGATGTGTCCGCGGCGGCCGACGCCGCGGCGGCCGTGGAGCACGACGGCGGAGGCAGCCTGTTCCTCCGCCATCAGCTGCTCTGCCTGCTCGCCGTCGCCCAGGGCGACCCGGAGCGGGCCGACCTGCTCCTGGACCGGGCGCTGGCCGATCCGGCGCTCACCCGGATCTACAGCAGCGACGCCCGGCCGGTTCTGGTTGCCGGCGCGCTGGCGCAGCGGGCACGGCTTGCCCACGGCGCCGGCGAGGGACTGCGGCAGCGGGTCGCGGAACGGCAGGCCGAACTCGCCGCGGCCGATGCGACGCTCGGTGTGGACGGGCGGCTCGACCGGGCCTGGCAGATCATGTTGCACGCGCTGATCGAGGACGACGGCTGGGACGACGCGGCGGAGTCCTGGCGGGAACTGCGGCAGCCGTACGAGCTGGCGTTGAGCCTGTACCACGGCGCTCGGGCCGCGCTGGCGGCGGGCGACCGGCCGGACGGAACGGCCCGCCTCAGGGAAGCCGCGCGGCTGGCCGCGTCCCTGGGCGCCGCGCCGCTCACCCGGGAGATAGCCCTGCTGAGGCGGCCCCGGCCCGCCCAGGACGGGCTCACGGAGCGTGAGCACGACGTGCTCAGGCTGATCGCCGAAGGCCTGAGCAACCGGCAGATCGCCGCCCGGCTGCACATCTCGCCGAGCACGGCGGGCGTGCACGTCTCCCACATCCTGACCAAACTGGGCGCGGCCACCCGCACGGAGGCGACGGCCATCGCCTTCCGCGAAGGGCTGGCGGGCTCCGCCCCGGCCTAGCTTTGCGGCGTGTGGCGTCGGCCACCGAGGCTCGGGGCAGAAGATATGCAGAAGGAGGGACACGAACGCAGCACGGCCCCGGCCCTCCTTTCCAGCATGCATATCGTCGCCTCACTCCCCATCGGTGCGGTCACCGGCGTCGCCCCTGTCACGACCACGCCGCTGTCATGGCAGGACTGCGGGGACGGGCTGCAGCGCGCACAGGTGAGGGTGCCCGCCGATCAGGGCGGAACGTCACGATCGGGCTCGCCAGGCTGCCCGCCCAGGACCAGGCCGGCAAGAAGGGCGTGCTGCTGGTCGACACCGGCGGGCCCGGCGAGCAGATCGCGCTTCTCCGTCACGGCGGCGCGATCGACTACGCTGTCCCCGCGCCGGACGAAGGCACCGTCAAGATTCACGTCGCGAGTCCTCTGCGCACACTCGGGCCTCCCACGCGGGTGCACGCCGTCGTCTACGCCTACGAACACGGCCTGGCCCCGCGCTCAGCCGCCCGCTCCTCACGGAGGTTTCACATGCCCTTGATCCGCCGGAGGGCGAGCCGCCACGGTAGAGGGTGGTGGATCGCCGGCACGCTCACCGCGGTCCTCCTCGCCGTGGCCGTGGTGGTGACCACGATCGCGTTCCCGTCGGTCGCGGCCACCACCTGTCCCGGCTGTTATGGCTTGCAGCGGCTGCGTTCCGGCCTGTACGCCGAACCCGGCCTGGCGCCGGCCCAGCGCCGGCACGTGGCCGAGGTCGTCGAGCAGGCGAACCAGCGGGTGCGTGACTTCTTCGGCGGGCGGGCAAGCGCTCCCGACGTCCTCGTATGCCTGACGGACGACTGCTACCGCAGGATCGGCGGCGGCCGGGAACGCGGCATCGCCGTACTCAACCGGTCGGTGATGTTGTCGCCGCGCGGCGTCGATCCCGTGATCGCCTCGCACGAGCTGACCCATGTGGAGCTTCACGTCCGCCTGGACGGCGCCGAAGTCCCGCAGTGGTTCGACGAAGGGCTGGCCGTCCTGGTCAGCGACGATCCGCGATACCTCGCCCCTGCCGGTGACCGCTGCCTGCTCGACTCCCGCCGCCCCCTGCCGGTGACACTCGGCGACTGGCTGCGCGCGGCATCAGCGGATCACCGTGTGTACGCCGAAGCCGCCTGCCAGGTGAGTCGTTGGGCGGGGACGAACGGTGGGAAACAGGCCGTACTCACCCTTGTCGAACGGCTGTCAGCAGGACATGCCTTTCGGCTGCACCGCTGATCGGGCCGGACGCGCTCATCACGCCGTATGCGGGCGCCGCGTGGTGCGAGCACTCTTTGCAGATCGCCAGAGAAAAGTTGTGGCAGGACGTCGAGAACCCGCGTGCCGTTCCGTCCCCGAGAAGAAGAACCGCTGCAGTTCCTCCGGCGCGTGTCACGAAGGCTCCGTACCGGCGGATCTGCTCAGACCGGCAGACACTCGAAAGGCACCGTCAGTGATGAGGAAGCTCATAGTCCAGCAGTGGGTCACCGTCGACAACATCGCCGCGGAGGAGGACGGCGGCCTCGGCTTCGTGTCAGGGGAGCCCTTTTCCGAGACCACCAACTCCGCGTTCCAGGCGAAGGTGACGGGGTTCGTCGACAGGGTCGACACGCTGATTCTCGGCGCGAACACCTACGCCCAGTCCAAGGACTACTGGCCGTACGCCGACGAGCAGGGCGAGTACGGCGAGAAGCTCAACAACCTCACCAAGTTCGTCGCCTCGTCGAAGCTGGACGACGCTCCCTGGGGAGATTTTCCCGCCGCGACGGTGACGCGCGATGCGGCCGTCACCATTCGTGAGCTCAAGAAGCAGGACGGCAAGGACATCTGGATGTGGGGGAGCTTGACCCTCATGCGCTCCCTGCTGGACGCCGGCGTCGTCGACGAGATCACCCTGCTCGTCTGTCCAGTGTCACGCGGCAAGGGAACCCGCGTCTTCGGGGACCGGCAGGACCTGAAGCTGATCGAGGGCACCTCGTTCGGGAACGGCATGGTGATTCTGCGCTACGAGATCCATAAATAGACGAACACCCACGCCCGGCCGGGACGAGCTGGGTGATGGCGCAGCACCCTGTGCGGCGAGCCGGGCTACGTCGGGAGGCCGACGGCGTTGGACGCGTCGGCCTCGAAGTACTCCGTCGTGGCGAACCCGGCGGTGTGGTCCTCGAAGAAGCTCCTGACGCCGTCGATCGAGTCATGGACGATGACGTTCACCGCCTTCGACCCGTCGGCGCTCGCCACCGCCAGCGTCCACCTGGCACCCTGGGGAAGCCGGCCGAACGCCTGCTTGAGGCGATTCCAGAAGCCGTCGCGGTCGGAAATCGTGGAAACCGCCATGACGTGCACCGTGGCACCCTCCTCGTCCACTCTCGGATGCACCCGGCCATTGATGTGAAGATAGTGCGCTGCGCCGTTCTCGAAGTCGTAGATGGCGACGGTCTGCGGGTCCTCGACCGGGTCGTCCGACGGCATCAGGAAGTGGGTCTCGCTGATCGGAGACAGCTCATGGTCGAGTTGTTCCGGTTTGTCGAGGAGTTGCGCCTCCATCGGATTCAGGGTGAATCTGAGGTGGAGTTCTCCGTGTTCGGCCGCCACTTCGTAGCGGATGCCGGGGCGCCCGTACGAGCCCTCATACCTGGACGGATCGAGGGCGAGGGCCGGATCGGGCTCCGGCAGGGCGGGGATCGTGGTCGTGCCGAGGTCGGCCAGGATGGTGTTGAACACCTTGCGGTAGAAGCTGTCGCGCGGCCCGGCGTTCGTGAGCATCGAGACGGCGATGTTCGATTCCGGCAGGATGCGCAGGCGGGCGCTCTGGCTGACGGCGCTGCCGTCGTGGGCGTAGACGGTTTCGCCGTGCCAGTCGCACACGATGAGGCCGAGAGCCCATTCCGGCCCGAACATGTACGGGTCAGGTATGGGCACCCGCGACTCCGTCATCTCGCGGATGATGCCGGGGGAGACGATTCTGGTCCCGTTCGGCGCCTTTCCTTCGTTGAGGAAGACGTACGCCATCGTGAGCAGATCTCGGGCCGTGGTGTTGATGTTGCCTCCGGGGCCGAAGGCGCGCGGCAGGTGGCCCAGCGGTGAGGGGATGGGGCCCTCTTCGAGCGAGCGGATCAGGTATCCGGTCGCGGCCTGATCGTGGTCCGCGTACTCACGCCGGGTGGTCGTCGAAATCAGCCCCAAGGGGTCGAACAGGCGGTCCTTCATGATGTCGTCCCACCGCTCGCCGTCGGTCACCTCCATGATGCGGGCGAGGATCGCGTAGCCCAGGGCCGCGCTGTAGCCGTGCGTGTGGCCCAGGGGGTGGACCTGGCACGCGCCGGCGACGTTCTCCACCATGCGTTGGTAGACGTCGTCGTCCTCGCCCGGTTCTCCGTAGCTCTCCTCGATGCCGCTGGTGTGGTTGAGGAGATGGCGGGGCGTTACCTTGGCGCTGACGTCGGGGTCGGCGACCCGGAACTCTGGCAGGTACGTCCGTACGGGCTCGTCCATGGCGACTTTCCCCTCGTCGACGAGTTGCATGAAGGCGAGGGCGGTCCAGGTCTTGGATACGGAGCCGCACTGGTAGACGGTGCCGGTCGTCGCGGGCTCCCGTGTGGAGATGTCCTTGACGCCCACGGCGAAGTCGGTGATCTCCCCGTCGATGAGGACGCCGATCGCCGCACTCGGGATGCGGTATGCCGCGAGCAGTTCCGAGACGCGAGTTCGTATCCGCGTCACATCCAACACTCGTGCCATAGGGGATCCCCGCTCCTTTCGAATTGCGGAAAGGCTACGTTGCATTTCATGAATGGTCAACGAGAATCGGGGGCCTACCCTGGCAATCGTTGCAACAGCATTGGCGATTAATGCAAATGCACCGAGCGATCGTTGCAATGTAATGTTGGTGAACGCACTCGGTGACGACAGGAAGGCGAGCCCATGCCCGGAGACAGGCTGACCCACGACGATCGCCGGCGGATCGCGATCTGGCTGGTCGAAGGGCTGGGGTACGCCGAGATCGCCAGGCGGCTGGGCAGACCCACCTCCACGATCAGCCGCGAAGTGGCCCGCAACAGCGCACCCGGGGGATACCTGGCCGATCGCGCCCAGCGGGCCGCCGGGCAGCGCGCCCGCCGCCGCAGACCGGTTCAGGTCACGCAGCCGCCTGAGGACGGGTGGCCGGCCGGGCCCGTGCGCGCCTTCGTGGAGCGGTTCGCGACGCTGCTGGCCGGGACCGGCCTTCCCCGGATGCCCGCCCGCGTGTTCGTTTGCCTGCTCACCTCCGACTCCGGGAGCCTGACGTCCGCCGACCTCGTACGCCGGCTACAGGTCAGCCCGGCGTCGGTCTCCAAGGCCATCGGCTACCTGGAGGCGATGGAACTGGTCAGCCGCACACAGGACTCCGGTCGCCGCGAACGGTACGTCGTCGACGACGACATCTGGCTCCGGGCGTTCAAAGCCGACACCGGGAGCCACGCCGAGGTCGCGGCGGCCGCGCGGCACGGGGTCGAGATCTTCGGCGCCGGCACGCCCTCCGGCGCCCGGCTGGGCCAGATGGCAGAGTTCTTCGCCTGGATCAGCGAGCAGATGAACGACAGCGGCCTCACCGACGCCGCCGTCCGCGACGCGCTGACGGTGCTGGCCGCGCTGGTGCACGCCGCGCGGCCCCTCACGGCGGACGAACTCGCTGCGGCACTCGACTGGCCCGTCCAGCGAACGGCCGGCGCCCTCCACACGATCAGCCGTCGACCCGCCCTCTCCGACCCGCTCACCGTGGAGCAGGTCGGGCGCGACGCCTACGCCGCCGCCCCGAGGCCGGACCGCCTGAGTCCCGCACAACGCGTCGCGCTGCTGGTCAGTCCGGGCTCGCGAATGTGACGAAGTCGTACGGGTGAAGAGGCTCCTGACGTGCTGGTTCCCGTCGGAGCGCCTTGCACGGCGGCGGCCGCTACGGCGATGGCGCGAACCATCGCCGCAAGGCCGCCCGGAGGATTTCGATCTCCACGGGAGCCGGCCGGGGCGACGCGGATGCCCAGGCCACATAGCAGTCCGGTCGAAGGAGCAGGGCGGTGGGCGCCGGGCTCTGGGAGCGCGCCGTGACGATCTCGACCTGGTCGTCCCGAAGCGCGAGCGTCTTCCCCAGTGATGCGTCCTCGGTCAGGTCGAGCAGCAGCGGGCGTGCGGTTCTGGTCAGCTCGGCGAGCCGTACCGGCCCGTCGGGGGTGTGCAGGTCCAGGTCCGGGGCGAACCGGCCGGTGAGCGGGTGCGCGTCGCCTGCGCCCATGTCATAGTGGACGTCGGCGCCCGCCGTGAGTCCGGCCAGGCGCCGTACGGTGTCCGGGTCGCGCAGCAGTTCGCCGAACACCTCGCGCAGTCCGGTGACGTCGCTGCCGGGCGCGATCAGGGCCGCCTGCGCCTGCGCGTTCAGCACCATGCGCCGGGCGGCCGCTCGGCGCTCTGTCTCGTAACTGTTCAACAATCCGTACGGGGCGCTTCCCCGGATCTCGGCGGCGAGTTTCCAGCCGAGGTTGACGGCGTCCTGCAGGCCGAGGTTGAGCCCT
Organism: Nonomuraea sp. K271; assembly: GCF_009908215.1. Lineage (NCBI taxonomy): Bacteria > Bacillati > Actinomycetota > Actinomycetes > Streptosporangiales > Streptosporangiaceae > Nonomuraea > Nonomuraea sp. K271. The sequence goes on from NZ_JAAAHR010000097.1 coordinate 16,543, forward strand.
GGACCGCCTCCCGTGGCGGCGTACACGTGGGCGGCGTCGCCGACCAGGAACACCCGGCCGTCGGCGAACCGTTCCGCGACCCGGGTGTTACCGCCGCTCAACCGGCGCAGCGCGTGCGGTCCCTGGCCGTCGGGCGGGCCGAGCGGCATGTCGACGCCGAGCACTCGGCGGATGCTCGCCCGAAGCTCCTCAAGGCTCATCGGAGCGTCGGGCGTGGGCTGGTCCCACTCCGTCGTGCTGAGCAGCGGCGGGTGGCCGGGCATCGGCGCGTAGGAGAACCCTCCGCGCTCGGTGCGGTGGGGCAGGAACGGTGGAACAGCGCCGTAGCCGGGCACGTCCAGCGCGCCGGTCACAGGATCGACCCAGCCCGCCGGGACGGTCGCATGCGCTGAGCGCACGGTCATCCGGTCGTAGGTGACACCGGGGAAGGCGATGCCGGAGAGTTTTCGCGTGGTGCTGTGCGCTCCGTCCGCGCCGGCGAGGTACCGGGCGCGCATGCGGTACGCCCCGCCCGGACTCGCGACGTCGATGGTGACCGCGTCGTCGTCCTGTGACAGGCCGACGACCTCGTGACCCCGCCGGATCTCCACGCCCAGTTCGACGGCGCGCTCCTGCAGGACCTGCTCGATGCGCCGCTGCGGCACCGGCAGGGCGTAGACAGGGCTGTCCTCCAGCAGGCTCAGGTCCAGGCCCATCGCGCCGAACATGAAGTACGCGGAGTTCGGCTGCGGCGGTTCCGGGCTACCGCTGAGGGGTTCGCACAACCCCCGGCGGTCGAGTATCTTCACGACCTGGCCGAGCAGTCCGTTCGCCTTCGGTTCCTCGCTCGGCTCCGGCAACCGCTCCAGCACGACCGGCCGGACGCCCGCCAGGCTCAGCTCGCAGGCCAGCATCAGCCCGTTCGGACCGCCGCCGGCGATGACGACATCTTTGATCATGTGTACTCCTTGTTCGCCCGCACAAGGGGCAGGACGGATGAAGCGCCCGGTCAGCCGCGGTAGTGCTCGGCGAGGGCGGCGAAGGCGGCCTTGGGTTCCCAGGGCATGCCGGGGTAGGTGTCCCCGCGGCGGTCGTCCAGGACCTTGACGATGCCGGGGCTGGCCAGGTCGAGGTCGTCGCGGGGATCGCCGTCGGGGCGGTGCGGGAAGTTGTCGATGGCGAAGAGGAAGACGAAGGCGCTGTCGACCCCTGCGTCCTCGTAGATCTCCAGCAGCTCCCGCAGGTACGTCGCCTGGCCGGCCTCGTCGCGGACGCACTCTCTGTTCAGCCGGACCGGCGCGCCGGTGTCATCGTCGAATTCGAGAACCTCCAGAACGCGGCCGCCCCTGTCGCCCGCCCCGCGGTAGGCGGCGGTGCCGAACTCGGTGATCGCGACCGGCTTTCCCTGCGCCACGAGGGTGCGCACGCCCTCGGCGAACCGGTCGGCGACCTCGGCCGACCGGTAAAGATCCACGCCCACGAGGTCGAAGGGGACCCAGTCGATCCGCTCGAGCGGTATGGCGGCGTACGTGATGCGGCCGCCGAATCGCTCGCGAACGAGCGCGACGGCGCGGGCGAGGAAGTCGTTGACCCGTGTGCTGAGTTCGGCAACCCGCTCGGCCAGGCGATCTCGTTGAGTCAGCAGTCCGAGCCTGTCCTCCTGGGTGTCGCCTGGCAGGAATCCCTTGTTCATCAGGCTCAGCTCGGCGCCGGTGACGAACACGACCTCGGCGCCGCGCCGCCGGATCCGCTCCGCCCGCTCAGCGCAGTCGGCGAACAGCGACAGCGTCTCCTCGGCGGTCAGCTCCAGGGGGTATGGCGAGAACCAGGCCTCCAGGCCGAGGTCGGCGGCGTACGTCGTGGCCAGTTCCAGCCGCTCGGGATCACCACCGATGACGCGGACCGCGGTGCAGTGGAGGTCGTCCCGGATGATCTCCAGCTCACGCCTGACCACGTCCGGGTCGAAGCGTTCACGGGAGAACCCGCCATTGCGGACCAAACCGGTGTCGTAGGTGATGCCCTTGGCCCTCATCGCGATGATCCTTTCCTGAGGGATGAGGACGCTCAGGCTAGACAAGAAAAGTGCGTGTACGCAAGTTTGCGTACACGCATCAAAGCTGGGATGCTGGGGCGGTGACGATGAGACGGACGGGGCTGCGCGAGCAGAAGAAGCAGGCCACCCGTGACGCCTTGCGGGCGGCGGCCCTGCGGCTGGCACTTGAGCGTGGGCCCGACAACGTGCGCGTCGACGACATCGCCGAAGCCGCCGGCGTCTCACCGAGGACGTACAACAACTACTTCCCCAGCCGCGAACACGCGATCGTCGCCGCAGTCGCCGCCGAGCGGGAGGTGCGAGTCGCGGCGGCGGTGGCCGACCGGCCCTCCGGCGTCGGCCTCGCCGACGCCGTCATCGAGGCGATCGTGGATCAGTACACCGCCCCGGACGATTCCGGCCGGGACGCTCTGCTGCTGATCACCACGCACCCCGCGTTGCGGGACGCATTCGTCGATACCACGACCGCGATCGAACATCCCCTCACCGACGCGATCGCCGAACGGCTCGGCGATGACGACCAGCACACAGCACGGGTGCTCGCGGCGAGCGTGGCCGCCGCGGTGCGCGTGGCGATCGAGCAGTGGCTGCAGACAGCGGCCTCGTCCATGACGAACAGCGGGCTCGTCGTGCCGTCCGGCTCGCTGGCGGACCTCCTTCGCACCACGCTCGCACCCCTCACCCCCGCACTCGACGCCGCCGAGCAACGAGCGCTCCGCCGCCCCCACGAATGACCGCCCGTGCTGCGAGAACGTCAGGTGAGACGGGGCCAGCCACCACTGCGGGCCAGTACGTCCGCCGCCACCTCCTGCACCGAGCGGCCGTCGGTGTCGATGCGCAGATGGCCGACCTGCGCGCGGTCGAGCGCCTCGGCCTCGCGCGCCGCGCGTCCGGCGGCGCGGCTCAGGGCGTCGGCGTCCAGCCCTCTCAGCTCGTCACCCGGGATGGCAGGACCTCCTCCCCGGCCGCGCTGCGCGACCCTCTCGGCCAGCGTTTCGGGGTCGGCGTGCAGGCGGCACACGGTGATCTCCGCTCCGGGGAGCCGGTCGGCGTAGTCGCGGACGGTGTCGTCGGCCTCGCCGGAGACCACCAGGCACCGGGCGCCCATCGCGCGATGGCCGCTCCAGACGGCGGCGAGGTTGCGCGCCTTGAGAGCACGGTGGTCCGCGCCGGGGCCCAGCGCGCTGATCTGCTTCACGTCGACGTAGGCGGCGCGTACGCCGCTCCGGTGGATCTGCGTGAAAAGTTCGTAGCCGGCCGTCGACTTCCCCACCGCCGTGGCGCCGCAGACCCACAGCACAGGAAACGGCGCGTCGTCGGCCGGCGGACGGCTGCGCCGGCCGGCGGCGTCCCCGAGTGTCGCGGCGGGAAGGTCGCCAGGCCATCCGCCGGCCCGCTCGCGGACCAGCCTGGCCGCCTCGGGCACCGTCAATCCGCCGGTCGGCACGCACAGGTCGGCGTAGTCGCTGTGATCCAGGCCCCGCGCCTCGGCTACCGCGGGCTCCACCAGCTCCGGACGCCATCCACGTGCGAGGAACCGTTCTTTGAGCTCGGCGCTCCCGACGCGCAGCCGGCACACCGTGAAGCGGAGGCCGGGCAGCAGGGTCGTGTACTCGCGCACCTCCTCGGGGGTGTGGACGAAGCCGGCGAGGACGAGGCATCGCCCCCCTTCCTGCTGGAAGTTCCGCCACATCGCAGCGAGGTTGCGGGCGCGAAGGCGATGCGTCATGCCCTCGGGCATGGGATGGCACAGGCTGATCTGGTCGGCGTCGACGAACGCCGTCTTGACGCCGTTCCGGCTCAGCAGCGCGAACACCTCCCAGCCGACCGTGGACTTCCCGACCCCCGACGGCCCTGACAACCACAGCAGAGGCGCACGTACGTCTCCCATTCGCGCGACCCTAACCGGCACCTGGCGGGGCGAGCGAACGGATTTCCCCCAGCGATATCGGGTGGTTCGGGCCCGGCCGCGGTACGTACCATCCCCGGCATGCCTTTTCACGTACACCCGCTGGCCTGGCTTCTGGCGCTCGAAGGCGTCGCGCTGCTGCGCGCCCAGGCAGGTGACATCGGCGGCGAGGAGAACTTCGTGGCGCGGCGGATCGCCGAGATCCGCAGGTTGTGCGCCGACCCGGAGCTGGCACGCCGTACGGGCGCCGTCGTCGGCCACGCGAGCACGGTGGAGGGGTACGCGCAGTGGGCCGGCTCGTACGACTCCGAGGAAAACCCGCTGATCGCGGTGGAGGAGCCGCAGGTCCGGCGCATCCTCGCCGCTTTGCCCCCGGGCAGGGCCCTGGACGCCGCATGCGGCACGGGAAGGCACGCCGCGTTCCTCGCCGGGCTCGGGCACGAGGTCGTCGGTGTGGACTCGTCGGCGGAGATGCTCGCCCTGGCCCGTGCCAAGACCCCGGACGGCACCTTCCACGAAGCGGACCTGCACGACCTGCCGATCGAGCCGACGAGCTTCGACCTGGTGGTCTGCGGGCTGGCGCTGACCCACCAACCGGCTCTCGGGCCTGCGTTGCGCGAGTTCGCCAAGGTGGTCAGGCCGGGCGGCCACATCGTGTTGTCGGACATCCACGTGCTCTCGCTCTACCTCGGCGGCGTGGCCAAGGTGACCGGGCCGGACGGCGGCCTGCGGGCGATGCCGGCCGGCCGCTTCCTGGCCGGCGACTACATCGCCGCCATCCGGGAGGCCGGGCTGGAGATCGTGGCCTGCCACGAACCCAGGTGGGGCGAGGTGCCGGGCGGGCACGGCGGCCCGCTCGCCCAGCAGTGGTGTCCCGAGGCGGCCGAGCTGGCCTACCGCGACACCCCGGCAGTGATCATCTGGCACCTCCGCCGCCCCCTGGCCGGCGATTCAGGACCATTGGGTCTTAATATGTAAACGCATCCGTATGCGTTTATGAAATGAGGTGGCCTGATGCTGAAGCTCCTGGGCAAGATCGGGTTACTCGTCTGCGCCCTCGCGGCCGGCGCTGTCTGGCTCGTCGTCCTGCGGCTGAAGAACGTGCCGCTTCCGCTGCTGGTGGCGTACGGGCTGGTGCTGGGTGTTTTCGTGGTCGCGATGGCGTGGCCCGGTGTGCTCGGCCGGCTGTCCACCCGGCGCCGGGTGGCGGCGTTCGCCGGAATCCCGGCCGGCCTCGGCACCCTCGGGCTCTACCTCGCGGTCGTGTACCACGTCACGGACCTGCCCGCGCTGCCGGCCCTCGCCGCCGTGGCCTGCCTGGCGTGGGCGGTGGCCGCCCTCCTGCGCGGGCGCCGTACGGCGGGCGACCCGGGCGCCCGCCGGGCCAGGCGGGCCTTCCTCCTCGGCGGTGCCGGCCTGGTGCTGGGCGTGATGAGCGGGCTGTCGGTCAGCCGGGTGGAAGGCCGGCGCCGCGAGGTGCTCGCCGGGCTAGAGCGGCAGAGGCAGGAGGCCGTACGCGCCGCGGGCACGCGGAAGCGGGTCGCCGACGGCGCCGTACGGGTGTTCCCGATCCACACCGGCGACACCATCGTCACCTACGGCCAGTTCTACGGCGGGCTGGACGGCTGGGAAGGGCTGAACGGCTACGTGCGCACCCTGGTGGACAAGGCGCAGATCGCCGTGCCCGTCCACGCCTACCTCATCGACCATCCCCGGCACGGGCTCCTCCTGGTCGACACCGGCGTCAACAGCGAGCAGGCCTGGGATCATGACGGGTACTACGACATGACCTCGCGCCTGCTGACCGAGCGCGACGAATACCGGATGACCCCCGAGCAGGACCTGCGCGTACAGTTGGCCCGGCTCGGCTACGACGCCGAGGAGATCACCACCGTGTTCCTCACCCACGTCCACGACGACCACGCCGGAGGGCTGCGCCACCTGCCGCGGGCGACGGTGGTGATGGACCGCCGCGACTGGGAGCAAGGCGTGTTGTATCCGCACTCCTTCGATCTGGTCAAGGACAACCTGTCCTTCCCCGCCTTCGACTCCGGGCCCTTCGGGTTCTTCCCGGCCGGCCAGGATCACTTCGGTGACGGCAGCGTCATCCTGCTGCCCACCCCCGGCCACTCTCCCGGCCACATGTGCGTGCTGCTGCGTCTGGACACAGGCGGCGCGCTGTTCATGGGCGACACCCTCTACACGCTGCCCCACCTGGCGGTGGACCAGGTCCGCCAGATGACCATCGGCGGGGCCGACACGGTCCGCCAGATCGGGGCGGCCCGGCGCATCCAGAAGATGCTGGCCTCCGACCCCGGCGTCGTGCCGCTGTTCGCCCACGACAACACCCGCTACCAGTCCGAGTTGGTCGCCTCCGCCTTCGCCGACGGCACGCCCGGCGAGGAGGGGCTGCGGGCGTTGCGCGCCCACATGGACACCGTCCTCACCCCCGACTGGCGGTTGCGGCCCGGGCACGCACCGCATTTCGTACCGCCGGCGGCCGGTACGGCGCGAGGGCGGGTGGAGTTCCGATGACCTCGACGCGGCGCACCCGGGGCAGACCGCGCGACCCCGAGGCCGACGAGGCGATCATGAAGGCGGCGCTGGAGTTGTTCGTGGAGCGCGGCCTGGAAGGCGCGAACGTCGAGCAGATCGCCAAGCGCGCCGGCGTGGCCAAGGTGACCGTGTACCGGCGCTGGTCGTCGAAGGAGGAACTGCTCACGCAGGCGATCGAGCGGGCCCGTACGCTCGCCCCGGAGGCCGACCTCTGGGCCGGTGCCGACGCCGCGGCGTCGCCGGCCGACGAGCGGCTCATGGACTCCTGGGTACGCACCTTCGGCGACCCCCGTTTCCGGGCGGTCCTCGCCCAGCTCATCGGCTCCAGCGTCACCCGGCCGTCGCTGCTGGCCACCTACCGCGAGCAGTACATCGAACCGCGCCGCCGGCTGATCCACGCCGCGCTTGAGCGGGCCCGCCGCGACGGCCGGGTGGACGCCGACGCCGACCTCGACACCGTGATCGACATGGTGGTGGGCGCGGCGATGTACCGCATGCTCATCGACCCGGACGCGCCCGCCGCCCCCGACACCACCCGCGCGTACCTGGAACGGGTGCTCCGCCAGGTCGACCGGCTGCTGCGGCGCCCCGACCCGCCCGAAGGGAGCACGTGAGCGGCGGTCAGGCCCCGACGTACGCCGCGAGGTGCTCACCCGTGAGGGTGGAACGGGCGGCGACGAGGTCGGCCGGGGTGCCCTCGAAGACGATCCGGCCGCCGTCGTGCCCCGCGCCGGGGCCGAGGTCGATGATCCAGTCGGCGTGCGCCATGACCGCCTGGTGGTGCTCGATGACGATGACCGACTTGCCGGAGCCGACGAGCCGGTCGAGCAGCGCCAGCAGCTGCTCGACGTCGGCGAGGTGCAGGCCGGTGGTGGGCTCGTCGAGGATGTAGACGCCGCCCTTGTCCGCCATGTGGGTGGCCAGCTTGAGCCGCTGCCGCTCGCCGCCGGACAGCGTGGTGAGCGGCTGGCCGAGGCTGAGGTAGCCGAGCCCGACGTCGGCGAGCCGGCCGAGGATGGCGTGCGCGGCGGGTGTGCGGGCCTCACCGGCGCCGAAGAACTCCGCGGCCTCGGTCACCGGCATCGCCAGCACCTCGCTGATGTCGCGCCCGCCGAGGCGGTATTCCAGCACCGACGCGTCGAACCGCTTGCCCTCGCACTCCTCGCACGTGGTGGTGACGCCGGACATCATGCCGAGGTCGGTGTAGATGACGCCGGCGCCGTTGCAGGTGGGGCAGGCGCCTTCGGAGTTGGCGCTGAACAGCGCCGGCTTGACGCCGTTGGCCTTGGCGAACGCCTTGCGGATCGGGTCGAGCAGCCCGGTGTACGTCGCCGGGTTGCTGCGTCGCGAGCCGCGGATGGGGGACTGGTCGACGGAGACGGCGCCAGCGGAGGCGGGGATGGAGCCGTGGATCAGCGAGCTCTTTCCGGACCCCGCGACGCCGGTGACCACGCAGAGCACGCCGAGCGGGATGTCGACGTCGACGTCCTGCAGGTTGTGGCGGTCGGCGCCGCGGATCTCCAGCCTGCTCTTGGGCGTGCGTACGGACTCCTTCAGCTGGGCGCGGTCGTCGAGGTGGCGGCCGGTGATGGTGCCGCCGGCCCGCAGACCGTCGACGGTGCCCTCGTAGCAGATGGTGCCGCCCGCGGTGCCCGCGCCGGGGCCGAGGTCGACGACGTGTTCGGCGATCGTGATCGTCTCCGGCTTGTGCTCGACGACGAGCACCGTGTTGCCCTTGTCGCGCAGCCGCAGCAGCAGGTTGTTCATGCGCTGGATGTCGTGGGGGTGCAGGCCGATCGTGGGCTCGTCGAAGACGTAGGTGACGTCGGTGAGCGCGGAGCCGAGGTGGCGGATCATCTTGACGCGCTGCGCCTCGCCGCCGGACAGCGTGCCCGCGGGACGTTCGAGCGAGAGGTAGCCCAGCCCGATCTCCACGAACGATTCGAGGGTGTGCAGCAGCTTGGCCAGCAGCGGCGCGACCGACGGCTCGTCGAGGCCGCGGATCCACTCGGCCAGGTCGCTGATCTGCATCGCGCAGGCTTCGGCGATGTTGACGCCCTTGATCCGCGAGGAGCGGGCCTCCTCGCTGAGCCGGGTGCCGTCGCAGTCGGGGCAGGTGGTGAAGGTGACCGCATGGTCCACGAACGCCCGGATGTGCGGCTGCATCGCCTCCCGGTCCTTGGACAGGAACGACTTCTGAATCTTCGGGATCAGGCCCTCGTAGGTGAGATTGACGCCGTCGACCTTGATTTTGACCGGCTCCTTGTACAGGAAGTCCCGCAGTTCCTTCTTGGTGTAGTCGCGGATCGGCTTGTCGGGGTCGACGAAGCCGGACTCGGCGTAGACGCGTACGGTCCAGAAGCTGTCGGACTTCCAGCCCGGGATGGTGAACGCGCCTTCCGAGAGCGACTTGGAGTCGTCGTAGAGCTGGGTGAGGTCGAGGTCGGTGACCGTGCCGCGGCCCTCACAACGCCCGCACATGCCGCCGATGCGGGTGTAGGTGGCCTTCTCGGCCTTGCGGTTGTTGCCGCGTTCGACGGTGATGGCGCCGCTCGCCCTGACCGTGGGGACGTTGAAGGAGAAGGCCTGGGGCGAGCCGATGTGCGGCTCACCGATGCGGCTGTAGAGGATGCGCAGCATCGCGTGGGCGTCGGTTGCGGTGCCGACCGTGGAGCGGGGGTCGGAGCCCATCCGCTGCTGGTCGACGATGATCGCGGTGGTGAGCCCGTCGAGGACGTCGACCTCCGGCCGCGCCAGCGAGGGCATGAAGCCCTGCACGAACGTGCTGTAGGTCTCGTTGATCAGCCGCTGCGACTCCGCGGCGATCGTGCTGAACACCAGCGAGCTCTTGCCCGAGCCGGAGACCCCGGTGAACACCGTCAGCCGGCGCTTCGGGATCTCGACGCTGACGTCCTTGAGGTTGTTGACGCGCGCGCCGTGCACGCGGATCACGTCGTGGGCGTCGGCGGTGTGCGGCGCAGGCGACCGCTGCTCTTCCCTCGTGGTCCGGCTCATCGTGTAGATCCCTTTCTCGCGCGGTCGCCGTCGTGGCTTTCGTCTGCGTCGCCTGGCTGCGGTCCGACCAGTCATGAGCGTACGTGTGGTTGTCCTGTACCTCTGTCACGCGGGCGCGGGGGCGGAGCCCGTGTGAGCGGTGAGGTCCACGGCGCCACGTTAGGCGAGGGCAGAGGGCCGGCGCTTCTCGGATCCTGCCCGGTCCGCGCGAGAACTCCTCACCGCCGAGGTTCGTCGTTAGTGTGCAAGAATGCGATTAACCTCCCGATCTTCTGGCGCGTCAGCGTTCGTGGCGGCTGCCGTGGCCGTCATGGGCACCGCATCGGCCTCGGTCGCGCAGGCGGGCGACGTGAGCGCGGGCGCTACTGACCGAGTGCTCCGGGTCTACACCAACAACATCGAGAACCTCGTCAGGAACAACGCCGACGGTTCGTGCACCCGGATCTCGGGCCCGGACCACCTCACCTCCATGCTGGTCGACGACGGCGGCAGAACGGGCACCTCCGGCGTACAGGCTCCGGACCTGCTGATCGTGCAGCAGGTCCGCGGCACGGGACAGGCGACGGCCTACGCCGACCAGCTCGCCGCGAAGTTCGGCCATCCGGCGGGCACGTACAGGGCGATCGTGGCCTGGGACGATCCCGAGCCGTGGGGCGGCTCCCACCACTGCAACCGGCAGTCGCTGGGCGACCTGAAGAAGAAGCAGACCAACGCGATCATCTACAACACCAGAACGCTGAGCCTGGCGGCGGGCGACGTCTCGAAATACTGGAGCGCGGGCTGGCTGAAGCCCGGCACCGCGTACGCCGGCGGAGCCGGATGCACGCTCTACAAGCCGCCGAACAACGACGACGGCGCGGCCAACCGGCACAAGTGGAAACGTACGAGCGCCATCGCGGCGAAATTCTCGATCAAGGAGACGGGGACGACGGTCTTCGCCGCGACCATGCACCTACCCGAGCAGAACGGCGCGAATGCCTGCGCGGGTGCGGGCACGACCGGCGTCGCCGGTTCCGGCATCCACGTCGGCGCGGACGCCACGCGCCTGATGAACGCCTCGACGATCCGGGTGATCGGCATCGACGCCAACCGGAGGAACATCGCCTCCTCCACGCTGAGCGGCTTCGGCATGACCGGCTACGGAGCGCGGCCGACCTTCGGCACCAGGAAGATCGACTACCTGTTCGTCAAGGGCACGGTGCAGCCGTCGGCCATCGATCACACCGTGAGCGGCACGAAGTCGGACCACCTGGCGCTGTACGGGTTCATCGCGTACTGAGCTCGCACCCCGGCGGGGTGGCGGGTGCCGTGCGCCCGCCACCCGGATGAGCGGGTGAGGAGGCGGACGCCGGCCGGCTGCACTATTCGCTGCGCTACATGTCGGCGGTGACGGTGAAGGAAGACCTAGCTCGTGGGGTGTCGAATCTTCCTGTCGGCCGCCCGGGGGTGGTCCGTCAGCTTGAGTAGGCGTTCAGGGCGCTCGTCTGGGCGGGTGGGGATGGAGGACCTGGTATGTCCGGATCGTAGGTGGGTACATCGTGCATGCGGTCAACCCTTTGCAGGCGGCGCTCACGACTGCCGGCCCGAGTTGCGGCACTTGGAAGCAACCTTCGCGGCGCACGGTTCGTTCTACGCGGCCCGCGGTCGCCGGACCACGGTCCTGACCTCACCACGGCCATACCAGAGTAGCCCCGCACGTCACACGGAAGCGCGATATGAGCACAACACATGGCAGCGCGGGAGTTAAGGCATGGCACGCTTCGCTTCGCTTCCTGTTGTCGGTCTGGCTGCTGTCGATACTCCTAGCCTGTAACCCTGCTCAACGGGAGTCCCCTCTACCGCAATCCACCCGGAATCGGGAGGGTCTGGTCGATGGGCAGGTTGGTGCGATGCAGCTGCTGCATGTCCACATCCTGGCCCCGCCGATGGATCAGCAGAAGGCCGGCGACGACCTGGGCCTTTACCTGACTTTGGTCAACAACAGCGACAGACCTCAGGAACTCGACGGCGTCAGCACCGTACACGCCAAAAGGGTCGAATACCGCGCAAGCCCGTCCGCCCCCCGGCAAGCCGTGACCGTCACGATTCCCGCTCGTGGCACCCTCTCCCTGCAGCAGGGGCACAATCGTCCGCACCTGGAACTCATTGACATCCACCGCCCGCTCGGGGCCACTCCGATCGACGTCACCTTCCGTTTCACCACCGGCACGACCACCTTGCGCATTCCGGTACTGCCGCTGTCACGAGGAGCCGGATCTCCCACGCCTGGCCACAGCTGAGGACTTTGCCGCGGGGAGTTTCGAGCGGGATCTTCGGTAGTGGCACGGCGTGCTCCTCAGGGAGTCCGGGGCTGGTCAGTGGGGTTGGCCTCGGCAGCGGCTGCGAGGGTTTTGTGTACGACGCCGACGGAGACCTTCACCCCGGGAACTCGGCCTGCACCCCGCAACCGTCCGCAAGCTGCCCTCGTTCCAGCGGCGGTGCAGGTGTTCGTGGTAGGACCACCCGCTGATCAAACAAGATCGAGATACGCCACTGACTGGACACACCCGGAGTAGGCGGGGTCCTATCCAGCAGCCAGATCGGCCAGGAGTTGGGTGGTCCGGGCCTGTTCCTCCTCGGGCCCGAGAAGCATCGCAAGAAGGTCGGTCGCGCCGGCGTCGGACAGTTGGCGGATCTGGCGTTCAACCACGGTCTCGTCACCGATGACGACGGTGTCCTGGGGACCGGCGGCGTGGCCTCGGTCGAGCATGGCGCGGTAGGCGGGCAACTGACCGGCCATCCCGAAGTGCTCGTTGACCCACGCCCTGCGGGCGTCCTGGTCGGAGGTAACGCAGACGAAGGTGGAGGCGATCACGCGAGGATGGCCCCGACCGGCCGCCCGGGTGATCGCAGGCACGACGTGGTCGGCGAGGCTGGCCGCAGTGGCCCATAGCGTGATGGCTCCGTCAGAGAGTTCTCCTGCCACCCGCAACATCGCCGGGCCGAGCGCGGCGACGAGCACCGACGGCCGCGCGGCCGCCGGGATGTCGACCGCGCCCACGGCCTTGAGCGTCTCGCCCTGGTAGGTGACGCTCTCGCCGCGCAGCAGCGGGACCAGCGCGGACAGGTATTCGCGGAGGTGACGGGCGGGCCGGTCGAAGGAATAGCCGTACTGGTCTTCGATGATGTGCTGGTGGCTGACTCCTACCCCCAGGCTGAGCCGGCCGCTGACGGCCTCCTGGACGGTCAACGCCTGGGCTGCCAGGGCGAGTGGGTGCCGAGGATAGGTCGGTACGGCGGTGGTGCCGAGCTCGATCCCGGGGGCCTGACGCCCGGCGACCGCCAGTGTGGTCAGCGCGTCCCGGCCCGTGCGCTGCCCCAGCCAGACCCCGGCGAAGCCGGCCGTGGCGGCGGCGCGGCACTGCTCGATGACCGTGTCCAGAGATGGGCCCATCTCGTCTGCCAAGAGCCCGATGCGCACCCGAACCAACCCCCACACCATAGGTGACTGACGCCCACACCGTACCGGCCTCGTCCGTGCCGGATCCGCCCCCACCGATCGGCTACCTGCTCGATCTCCGCGTCCACCACGCCGGGCAGCCGAGGCCGCAGCACCGATTCATTCGGGAGAACCGGCCCGAAGGGTGTCAGTGGGGGTGGGCGGTAGCGTGGCGGCCGCGTCATGGGCGGACGTCGGCTCATGGACGGTTCGCCGAAGGGGGGCCTGGCCTGCGTCGTCGGCGTCGGCGTCGGCGACAGGATGTCCCTGGAGGTTCCAGCTCCAGGAGAGGGCCGGAATGATCTTCATGTAGTGGCCCGGCCCTAGGTGCCCCTCCCGCTCCACGAGCTCGGCCGTGCCGTAGACCCTGATGAAGCGCGGTGTCCACGGATCGGTCGACACCAGATCGTCAACGATCAGGGCGACTTTCCGCTGCCCGGCTCGAACGTTACGGACCCTGCGGGTCTCCTGCGGGCTGATGCCACCGATGTAGAAGTTGCCGTCGTCGAGTTCGAAGCTCGCCGTGACCACGTCCGGTTGCCCGTCCGCGGAGACGGTGGCGATGCGAACGAGCGGCTGCGACTGCAGATATGCGAGCTCTTCTTCGGTGAACGACATGGATGAATTCCCCTCTGCGCTTCACGCGCGGACTGCGGCTTCAGATTCTCCAAGTCTTCAACCTCAACCACTGTCGAGGTCAACCTGAGTCCGGCCGGTTTCGTTGGCCGCAGCGACGGCGGCTGCCGCGACGGCCACACCACACGGTCACTACGCCGAGCCCTGAGTCACCACGCTGGTGTGGTTCGCGGCTGAACAGCGACTGGCGGCCGTCGAGGGAAGCCCCAGTGCGGTCCTCCGTAACCGGATCGCCCGGGTCAACGCGGCCTTCCGAAGCGGCCAGGTTGATGGACGACCTGCAGCGCGACCTCGAAGCTCAGCAAGCCGCCCGCGAAACCCTCGTGGTCCAGGCCGAGGAACAGCAGCGGGGTGTCCAGTCGGTGGTGTATCTCGATCTCGTTTGATTGGCGGGTGGTCGGGGTCAGGCGGCCTTGGAAGGTGATGGCGAAGGCGTTCAGGGCGGCTAGTGGCCGCGGGCCTTGACCGCCCACCGGATCCGGGCGTTGACCGACTCGCGGCGTGCCCCACAGCTCGGCGAACTCGTGGAACCGCTCCAGGGCGGCAGCCTCGGTCGGGGCGGTGTAGACGGGCTTGAGCGCCTTGGCGATGGCGTCCCAACGCTGGCGGGCCGCGTACCGGAACGACGCGCGGGAACGCCGGCCCCCGCCAGCCCCGTCCCTATCGATGCCAGCACCTGCTGCAGGGCGTCGGTGCAGCGCGCGCATGCGGCCGAGTCAGTGTTCGAGCCGAAATCAGCCTGCACGTCCATCATCCTCAGTTCACCCTCGTTGAAGACCCTTCGCCACGGTAAACGTCGCTGTTTCTGCCGCTCCTGTCGTGCCGGCTCGGCAGCTGGTAGATGGACTGTGGGCGTCATGAAGGCCGTTGCCGGCCCCGAGGACTCCGGGCCCGCAACGGCCTTTGCGTGATGGCCCGGGCCGATCAAGGGCGCGGACCGGCCGGGCCGAAGCCGTCGGCGTGGATGCTCACAGCGGGCTTCGTTACCCGCGTGCCGAGGCGGTTCTCGTACCCATAGATACCTCCCCGTCGCCGGGACGATCAGGAGAGTCGGTGACCCACATCCACGTCTCGTCCAGGCTTACCGAGCTCCCGTTCGGAGTCACCGAGCCACACCCCGATTTCGTGCCGTGGTGAGGCGTCCAGGAATGGTGCGGCCTTTTCTCTCCCGGCTTCCCCGGCGAGCAATGGTGTGGCTCCTGCACCACCTGGATGGTGGCCGTGGCCGGGGCGGAGGTCAAGTCTCCGGCTCTGGCCACGGCGGTGTTGGTGATGGAATGGCGACAGTCGTGCCCCTTGCACGTCGGCTTGCCACCCTTGTTCGGCACGGTGAAGGTGCCCGTGCAGGTGGTGACGGCGCCCGGGTCGAGGGTTGTGGCCTGGCAGGTGATGTCCTGTATGTGGCTGTCGTCGATCCTCAGGTCGGCCACCGTGCTGGGGGAGTTGTTGGTGACGGTGTATCGGTAGATGACCGTGTCCCCGGGACGGTACGGGCGGGAGTTGTCGACGCTCTTGTCCAGCTCCAGCGCTCCCTCCTCGCCCGTGACTTCGATCGTGACCTGTGACTCGGGCGAGGTGACCTCTGTCGAGTCTGCCCTGCCGGTCGCGGTGGCGGTGTTGGTGATCGAGCCGCGTTCGGCGTCTCGCGGCGTGACGGTGTGGGTGCCGCGGCAAATGATCGTCTCGCCGACGTCCAAGGTGGTCTGCGGGCAGGTGACCTGGTCGACCACGTCGTCGTTCACGGTCAGGTCGGTGATGTTCATGTTGCCGATGTTGGTCACTTCGTACTCGTAGGGCACCGTGGTGCCCACCGGCACGGGGTCGGGCAGCTGGGAGTCCTCGGCGACCCGCTTGACGAGCGTCAATTCCGGCTCCTCCGCCACCGGGCGGACGACGACGTTGCGGATCAGGTGAACGTCGGTGAACAGGCCGGTGGAGGCCGCGAACCCGAACTTGTACGTCGCGGGCACCGGTGTGGGCGCGGGCGTGGACAGCACCTGCTGCATGCCGTTGCCGTCGTTGAAGTCGATCGACACGGTCAGCACGGGATCGGGCGCCGGGGTGATCCGGACGTTCACGGTGCGGCGCGACGGTTCGAGCGCGGCCTGCGCCGCCTGGGGGTCGCCAGGGACCGTCGTCGTCTCTCCGTGCAGCTGGCCCGGCAACGTCGAGGGCCACGGCCCGGTGGTGGTGAAGTTGCTGGTGGTGGCGGTCAGGAAGCAGTAGCCCTCCGTTCCGTTCCCGGGACCTCGCAGCGTCACCATGTTGGCTCCCGGTGCCGGGATGCGGAATTCGGTGCCGGCTGGTGAACGCTGGGCGCAGCCGCGGCCGCGCTGTTCCCAATCGCCGAAGTAGTTGCCCAGGACGTCCAGGCCGACGCCGACGTAGCCCTGGTTGACGCCGGGCTCGAACGCGTTGGCGGGGTTGTCGTCGGGCAGCTTCTGGGCGTATCCGAGGCTGCCGCCGAAGGCGCCGGGCCGGTCGAGCGTGGCGGCGCCGTCGATGAGGAAGAAGGAGATGCCGTCTGCGGGCGAGAACTCCGGCGTGGTGGTGCCGTACTGCCATTGCTCGAAGGTCACCTGCAGGCCCTGTTCGGCAGATATCGGCTCGTCGTACAGGACAGCTGAGGTCTGGTCGTTGTCGGCGCTGGTCAGTTGGAGGTAGCCGTATGGGGCTGCTCCGGTCGGCGGCACGGGACCCGCGGCGTTCTCCGGACACCCTGTGAGCGGGCGGTTACCCGGCCCTGGTGGCTCGGCGGCGGCCGGCGCCCCGGTCAGGCAGGCGGATCCCACGGCCCGGAACTCCGGGATCGCGGTGGCTCCCGTGAAGTCCTCCTCGACCAACGGCACCGGCTGCGCCGCGGCAGGCTGCGCCAGTAGGAGCGAGGCCGACAACGTGCTCAGAAGCGCCACTCCGGATACGGCCCACCGTTTCAGGCCGGGTTCGGCAATTCTTGATCGAGTGATAGCAATTCGTGTCGTCACAGGCACCCAACGTAGGCGTGGGTGCTCGGATATTGATTGACCGACATGGCAAACGATCCGCCATATGCTGGCAGCCCTGGGTCTTGGAGATCGGCACCACCACACGCATCACCCAAAGGTCGTTGCCGGCCCCGAGGAGTCGGGGCCGGCAACGACCTTCATGAGGCCCACCAGTCCATCCACCAGGCTGCGCAGGCCGCCCGTGGGGCGCTCCGTCGGCGGCATCAGTTGCTCCTCACTCGGGCGGGACCGTCCGATCCGGCCGGATATTCAGCAAGCGGCACCAGATCCCTGGACCAAGCCGACATGACCGGTTCGAGAACCCGCCAGGCCTCTTCGGCCTCGTCGGCACGGATGGACAGCGCCGCGTTCCCGAGCAGCACATCCGCCAGCAGCCGGCCGTAGGCAGGCAGTTCGGAGGGCGCCGGCTGCGCGGTGAGGGTGAGCGGGGCGAGAGTCCGGGCGTTGCTGCCGATGCCGGCAAGCGCCAGGGTCATGCTCTCCGGCTCCAGCCCGAAGCGCAGCACGTTGGGCACGACCTCCTCGTCGAGGCCAAGGGGCAGGTGCGGTACGGGGCGGAAGCGCACTGCGACCTCTTTGCGGTCATGGCCGAGCGCCTTGCCGGAACGGAGCCGGAAGGTCGTGCCGGACCAGCGCCAGCTTTCCAGTGCCAGCTCTACCTCGGCGAAGGTCTCGGTACGGCGCCGCGGGTCCACGCCCTCCTCCTCGGCGTAGGAGGGGACGTCGCGGTCGCCGACGCGGCCGGCCAGGTAGCGTGCGCGGTGAGTGCGGCGTACGACGTCGTCGTCGGTGAGCGGGCGCACCGAGCGGAGCACGTCGATCTTCCGGTCCCGCAGGTCGCGTTCGCCGAGGCTGAGCGGCGGTTCCATGGCCACCAGGCACAGCACCTGGAGCAGATGGTTCTGCACCATGTCCTTGAGCGCCCCAACGCCGTCGTAGTAACCCGCCCGGCCCTCCAGGGCCAGGGTCTCGTCCCAGACGATCTCCACCTCGGAGATGTGGGAGCTGTTCCAGATGGGTTCCAGGACGCGGTTGGCCAGCCGGCTGCCGAGCACGTTCTGGACGGTCGTCATGGCGAGGAAATGGTCGACGCGGAACACCGCGTGCTCGGGCACGACGCCCGCCAGTAGCCGGTTCAGCTCCACCGCGCTGGCGAGGTTTTCGCCGAACGGCTTCTCCAGCGCGATCCGGCTGCCCGGCGGCAGGTTCGCGGCGCCGAGGGCGGCGACCGCGCCGGGGAAGATCGCCGGCGGGAGGGCGAGGTAGACGGCGACGGGCCCGCCACCGGCGACGAGCGAGGCCATGTCGGCGGCGTTGGTGGCGTCCGCCTGCCGGTATCGGGCGGAGTCGGCGATCGCCTTCCTGGCCTCGGTGGGCTCCATCACAGCGTGCCGGTCGAGCTGGGCGGACGCCCAGCGGCGGAACTCCTCGTCGGTCCAGCCTTGCCGGTCGGCGCAGGTGAGTTCGAACCGGTCGGCGAGGTGTCCGCCCGCGCGCAGGGCGACCAGAGCCGGCAGCAGATAGCGGGCGTTGAGGTCGCCGGTGGCGCCGAGGATGACGAGTCGGTCGATCATGCCGTGGTGCCTGCTTTCGCTCGTGCGAGGTTGACGCCGCTGGCGATGATCCCGATGTGGCTGAACGCTTGCGGGAAGTTGCCC
>NZ_JAAAHR010000098.1:0-34741 GCF_009908215.1 Nonomuraea sp. K271
GGGGGAGTTCCGGCCGCCGGTGACGGCGGGGCCGTCGTGCGGCCGGGTGTGGTGGTCAGGCGAGGAAGGTGATCGTGCCTTTGCCGTGGATGGTGGCGAGCCCCTTCGTGGCGCAGGTGCTGACGGTGGAGGTGGGGGTGGCGGTGCCGGTCACCTTGCTTCCGGCCAGGCGGCCTTTGGTGACCCGTCCGCTGAGGAGCATGTCGCCGGGGTTGTAGCCGGTCAGCTTTTCCACCGATGGCCGCAGGGTGGAGGTGCCGATTTTGCGGCCGTCGGCGCCGTACCAGGTGATGGTGCCTTTGCCGCGTATGTCCTGCACGCCGGCGCAGGAGGCGCGGCCGGTGCTGCGGACGGTCATGACGCCTGAGCGTATGCCGGTGCCCGAGGAGGCGGTGCAGCCGGTCAGCGCGAGGCCGGCCTGGGCGGTCACGGTGTGGGGCAGGAACCTGACCGGCGGGTTGAAGGTGATGGGTCGTTCGGCGGTGGTGGCGACCTGGCAGGTGAGCAGGGTCTCCTGGGATGTGGCGGCGGCGGGGGCGGCGGTCAGCATCGCCGCCGCCGCGGCTGTGGCCGCGGCTGCGCGCTTGAGAACGGGCATGTCGTCTCCTTTGTCCTGATGGTCGGTGACGCTCGGTGATCGTTCCGAGGTGGGGCCCACGATAGGAGCGGGTGTGGCGCGGGCTGGTGAGCGCAGCGCCCGTCGGGAAAACTTGATCGACTCCTTAACGGCGGACGCCGTGCCACGTGTGATCAGTTGTCGCTGTATCGGCGACGCTGGGTGACATGGGCGGCCGCGTCCTGGAGGGGAGTTCGCCGTGACTGAGGACGACATCGCGACCGTGGTGCGCGAGCACTGTGCACAGATCTTGAAGGTCGACCCGGCCAGGGTGACCGGGGACGCGCTGCTGCGTGAGGACCTGGAGGCCGACAGCCTGGACCTGGCCGAGCTGCATGTGGCGCTGGAGGAGAAGTGGGGGCCTCTGCCGCGTGAGACCCTCACCGACGTACGGTCGGTGGGCGATGTGATCGCCAAGGCGCGCGTGCTGCTGGGCGGGTCGGTGTGAGGCAGTCCGCGGTACGGGTGGCGGTGACCGGCCTGGGCGTGCGTACTCCGGCCGGCGCGCATCCGAAGGAGTTGTGGGACACGCTGCTGGCCGGCCGGTCCACCGCCCGTGCGATCACCTCGTTCGACACCGAGGGGCTGGGTGTCGGTTTCGCCTGCCAGGTCGAGGGCCTGGACGTCGAGGCGTACGTGTCGGCCAAGCAGGCGTCGCGGCTCGACCGGATGAGTCAGCTGGCGTTGTGCGCCGCCACGGACGCGCTGTGCGACGCGGGCGCCTTGCGGGCGCCGGCGGAGCGGCGGGGGGTGGTGACCGGTACGTGCTTCGGCGGCAGGACGACGGACGAGGCGGCCATGCTCGGGGGGCGGCATCTTGAACGGGGTGCTCCGGGTCCGCTGACCGTGCCGATGGCCATGCACAATTCGGCGGCGGCGGCGATCAGCATCCACCACGGCCTGCGGGGGCCCAGCCTGTCGGTGGAGACGGCCTGCGCCTCCGGTTCTCATGCGATCGGGGAGGCGGGCCGGTTGGTGCGCGGCGGGTTCGCTGATGTGGTGGTCGCCGGCGGTGCCGAGGCCTGCATCACTCCGACGGTGCTGCTGGGCTTCCGGCGGTGCCAGGTCCTGTCGCAGCGTAACGAGGCGCCTGAGCGTGCCAGTCGTCCGTTCGATCGGGATCGGGATGGTTTCGTGCTGGCGGAGGGCGCGGCCTTCGTCGTACTGGAGAGTTTTGAGCACGCCGTGCGCCGGGGCGCCCATGTGTACGCCGAGCTGACCGGCTACGGCTCCACCTCCGACGGGCACCATCTGACCGCGCCGTCGCCGGAGGGCGAGGGCGCCGCTCGTTGCATGCGCGCGGCGCTGGCGGACGCGGGGCTGGCTGCTGAGGAGATCGTGCACGTCAGCGCGCACGGGACGGGTACGCCGCTCAACGACTTGACCGAGGCTCAGGCGATCGATCGGGTGTTCGGCGCGGCGAGGGTTCCGGTCACGTCGGTCAAGGGGGTTACCGGGCATGCCATCGCCGCGGCGGGCGCCATCGAGGCGGTGGCGGCGGTGCTGGGGTTGCGGGCGCGGGCCGTTCCGCCCACGGCGAACCTTGACCACGTGGATCCGCGGTGCGACGTGGACGTCGTCGGGCGGGTGCGGTCGATCCCGTCGGGGCCGGTGCTGTCGAATTCGTTCGGCTTCGGCGGTCACAACGCCACTTTGATTTTCTCGCCGTGCTGACTGGAGGGTTTGTCGTGCGTGTTTCTGTTCTGGCCGGTGTTTGCGGCGGTGCCGTGCTCGCCGGTGTCTTGGCGGGTCCGGCGGTCGCCGGCGTTCCGGTGATCGCGCCTCCGGTGACCGCGCCGCCGTCGGTCACGCCGTCGGCCGCGCCCCTGACGAAGCTGTCTCCGCCGGCCGACGCGCAGCTTGACGGGTCGGTGGAGGACACACTGGAGGACACGGCGGAGGACACGGCGGAGGAGACAGCGGACACGGTGGAGGGCCAGGGCAAGATCTGCATCAACGTTCCGGTCGACAGTGTCGCCCTGGCCCTGGCGCGGCTGGTCGCGCCCGCTCTCGTGGCGGGTGCCACGGCCGGTGCGGCGCCGGGCGTGGTGGCCTCGGCGCCGCCTCCAGGAGCGGCGGCGCCGACGCTTGGGGTCTTCGGCGGCGGGTTGCCCAAGGACATGCCTTTCCTGGAGGCCGTGCCCTGTTGAGCCGGCCTGTCAGGCGATCCCGCCCACGGGCTGGCCGTGGAAGGTGCCGCCGTAGCAGGCCAGGCGGGTCGTGCTGGTGGGGCTGGGCAGGACGACGCCGGTGCCGAGCACGCAGTCGACGATCGAGATGCTGAAGGCGGGCCCTGCTGTGGCGATCATGAGGGCGGTTCCGGCGGCTGCGGAGGCGAGGACGGTGATGAGTCGGCGCATGTCAAGTCCAATCACTGTAAGTGGCGTTCTGCTACGGATAGTTACCGCCCAGTGAGTGATCCAAAACGAGTTGTGAGAGGTGATGTGTGACCACCCCGCTCTTCGACGTCGTGGCGATGACCGAACACTGGATGCGCGCCCGGCCGGACACGGTCGCGTGCCGTGTCGATGGGCGCCGCCGCGCCGAGACGCTGACCTACGGCAGGCTCGACGAGCTTGTCACGCAGGCCGCGGCCAGGCTGGCCCGCGCCGGGGTGACGGCGGGGACGCGGGCCGCGGTGATGATCCCGCCGGGGCGGGATCTGGTGGCGGTGGTGCTGGGCCTGCTCCGGCTGCGGGCCGTGCCCGTCCTGGTCGATCCGGGGCTCGGGGCACGCGCCATCGGCGCCTGCCTGCGGGAGGCGGCCGTGGAGGCGTTCATCGCGGTTCCGCGCGCTCATCTGGCGCGGGTGGTGCTGGGCTGGGCGCGTGACAGCGTGGTCGCCACTGTCACGTTCGCCACGTACGCGTTGTGGTTCGGCCGGGTTCGTGACCGTCTGCGCGTCGGTGGGCCGCCGGTCGCCGCGGCGGGCCCGCAGGTGTCGTGCGCCGACGACCTGGCGTTGATCGCGTTCACCTCCGGCTCGACGGGGGTGCCCAAGGGGGTGCCGTTCCGCCACCGGCACCTGGCCGGGCAGACGGGGCTGCTGGCGCGCCTGGGGGCGCTGGAGCCGGGGGCGACGGTGTATTCGACCTTCCTGCCGTTCGCGGTGGCGGCGCCGGCGATCGGGTGCGCCTCGGTCATTCCGCGGATCGATCTGCGCCGTCCGGAGCGTACCGATCCGGCCGCCATGGCGGGCTCCATCGCCGCCCACGGCGTGCGGGGCCTGTTCGCCGCGCCGGCGCTGCTGGATCGGCTCACCCGCCACTGCGAGCGCCACGGGCAGGTCCTGGACAGTCTGGAGATCGTGCTCACCGCGGGTGCGCCGCTGCCGTTCCCGGTGCTGCGTCGCGCCCAGCGGTGCCTGCCCGCGCGCGCCGAGGTGCGTTCGGTGTACGGCTCGACCGAGTGCCTGCTGGTCGCCGTGGCGGACGGGGCCGAACTGGCGGAGACGGCGGCCGACACCGTGCGGGGGGCCGGCACCTGCCTGGGTGCTGTGCTGCCGGGCAACCGGGTGCGGGTCATCGGCATCACCGACGAGGCGATCCCGCGCTGGTCGGACGATCTGGTGGTGCCGCCGGGCGCGGTGGGGGAGATCACCGTGGCCGGTCCCGCCGTCAGCGACCCGTACCTGGCCCGCCCGCGCGAGAGCGCGCTGGCCCGTATCGACGACGGTGGCGAGGCAGTGCACCGCATGGGGGACCTCGGCTGGCAGGACGAGCGGGGGCGGTTGTGGTTCGCCGGCCGTAAGAGCGAACGGGTGCGCACCGCCGGCGGTGAGCTGTACACCGATCAGGTCGAGCCGGTCGTCAACGAGGTGCCGGGCGTGTACCGCAGCGCGCTGGTGGGGGTCGGGCCGCCGGGGGGCCAGCGTCCGGTGTTGTGCGTGGAGTGCGAGCCTGGCATGTCGCGGCGGGAGCGCCGCGACGTGGTCGAACGGGTACGGGCCGCCGCGGTCGCCGGCATCGGGCACGTGCTGGTCCACCCAGGTTTCCCGATGGACGTCCGGCACGCCAGCAAGATCCGCCGCCCGCTGCTGGCCGGCTGGGCGGCGCGCAGGCTGGGCGGTGGTGAGCGGTGAAGGTGCTGGTGACGGGCGGCGGGGGGTTTCTCGGCCAGGCGGTGTGCCGGCTGCTTGCCGTACGGGGGGAGGACGTGGTGACGCTGAGCCGGCGCCGCTATCCGGCGCTGGACGCGCTGGGCGTCGTCCAGCTCGCCGGGGACATCCGTGATCCGGAGGGCGTGCGGTCCGCTGTGGCGGGGTGCGAGGCGGTCGTGCACTGCGCCGCCCTCGCCGGGATGTGGGGGCCTGCGCACGCCTACCGGTCGGTCAACGTGGTGGGTACGGCGAACGTGGTCGATGCCTGCCTGCGGGCGGGGGTCACCCGGCTGGTGCACGCTTCCTCGCCCAGCGTGGTGCACGAGGGACGGGACCTGGAGGGTGTGGACGAGTCGGTGCCCTACGCCCGCCGTTTCCTGGCTCACTATCCGGCGAGCAAGGCGATCGCCGAACGGATCGTGCTGGCCGCCGGCGGCGACCGGCTGGCCACCGTGGCGCTGCGGCCGCACCTGATCTGGGGGCCGGGGGACCCGCACTTCCTGCCCAGGTTCGTCGAGCAGGCGCGGCGTGGTCTGCTGGTTCTGCCGCGCGCTCCGGGCAAACGCATCGACACGGTCTACATCGACAACGCGGCGGAGGCGCACGTGCTGGCGCTGGACGCGCTGGCCCCGGGTTCGCCGGTCGCCGGCCGCGCGTACTTCATCACTCAGGACGAGCCGGTCACGGTGGCCGGCTGGGTCAACGGGCTGCTGGCGGCGGCCGGCCTGCCGCCGGTGACCCGGCACGTTCCGGCCCGTGTGGCAAGGGCGGGGGCGGCGGCGGTCGAGTACGCTTACCGGCTCGCCCGCGTGCGCGCGCAGCCCCCGGTCACGCGGCTCGCCGCCGTCCAGGCGACGACCTCTCACTGGTTCGATATCTCCGCCGCGCGCCGCGACCTCGGTTACGTGCCGCGCGTCAGCACGGCCGACGGCCTGGCCAGGCTCGCCGCCCACCTGTCCGCGCAGCTTTCGGGCCGGTGCAGCGCGGGACCGCACAGCGCGGGACCGGGCAGCACAAGCGTGTACGGCGCCGCTCACCCGTCCGCCGACCGCCCGCCCGTGCCGCCGAACCCGTTCTGAGGTCCCGATGCCCGGCCCTGTCCCGAGTTTTCCCGGTTACCCGTTCGTCTCCCGCTGGTTCGCCCGTGACGGGCTGCGCCAGCACTACCTGGACGAGGGTGACGGGGCGCCCGTGCTGATGCTGCACGGCAACCCGTCGTGGAGTTACCTGTGGCGGCGGCTGATCGTGGCGCTGCGCGGCGAGCACCGCTGCATCGCGCCCGACCACATCGGGATGGGCCTGTCGGACAAGCCGGGCCGGGGGCGTTACCCGTACACGCTGGCCGCGCGGGTGGACGATCTCGACGCGTTCACCTGCCACCTCATCGCCGAGCGGGGTGTGCCTGACCGCGGGTGGACGCTGGTGATGCACGACTGGGGCGGCCCGATCGGCATGGCGTGGGCGGGGCGTCATCCTGGCCGGGTGGCCCGGCTGGTGGTGCTCAACACCGCGGCGTTTCCCAATCCGCACGGACCGCGGGTGCGGCCGGCGCTGCGGCTGCCGCTGTGGTTGTTGCGGGAGACCCGTCTGGGCGAGCGGTTGTTCCTGCGTCATCACGCTTTCGCCCGCCTGGCCACACTGGCGCCGTTCGGGCTGCGCAGGCGGCTGCCCGGTGATGTGCGGGCGGCGTTCCTGGCGCCCGACGACCGTGGGGGGCACCGGGTGGCGGTGCAGCGGTTCGTGCACGACATCCCGTTCGGCCCCGGCGACCGGTCGTGGCCGCTGCTGGTGCGGGCCGGGGAGAGTCTGGCCGCCTTCGCCGAGCGGCCCGTGCTGATCGGGT
This sequence comes from Nonomuraea sp. K271, assembly GCF_009908215.1. NCBI lineage: Bacteria > Bacillati > Actinomycetota > Actinomycetes > Streptosporangiales > Streptosporangiaceae > Nonomuraea > Nonomuraea sp. K271. The sequence continues at coordinate 6,559 of NZ_JAAAHR010000098.1, forward strand.
GGGGGTTGCGTGACCCGGTGTTCGACCCGGTCATGCTGCGCGAGTGGCGGCGGCGTCTGCCGGGGGCCGAGATCCACGCTTTCCGCGATGCCGGGCACTACGTGCTGGAGGACGCCCATGAGCGGCTGGTGCCGGCCGTACGGGCTTTCCTGCGGCGCTGACCGGCGCCGGCGCCGTCGGCGGCGTGGGCGGCGTGGGATCGGCCGCCCCACTCATCCTGTCAGGGGCGTGATCCGGGCAGCCACCAGTTGCGGTGCCCCAGCAGCCGCATCAGGGAGGGGACCAGCACCATCCGGATGATTGTGGCGTCGATGACGATGGCGGCGGCCACCGCGAACCCGCCCTGCTGGAAGTCGAGGCGCCGGGTGAACATCAGGCCGCCGAAGGTGACGGCCATGATGGCGGCGGCCAGCGTGATGGGGCGTGCCGTGTGCCGCAGTCCGTGCAGGACGGCGGCGGTGTTGTCGCGGTCGCGGCGGTAGTGCTCGGCGATGCGGTGGACGAGGAAGACCTCGTAGTCGAGGGACAGGCCGAAGACGATGGTGAAGACGATCAGCGGCAGCAGGACGTTGATGTCGGCGCCGTGCCCGGGCAGGTCCTGGAAGACGACGGTGAGCAGCCCGAAGGTGGCGCAGACGCACAGCAGGTTCATGGCCAGCGCCTTCAGCGGGATGAGCAGGCTGCGGAAGACGATGAGCAGCAGGGCGGACGAGGCCAGCAGCACCGCCGCCAGCACCCGCCACAGGCCGTCGAGCGCGCCGCGGGCCAGGTCGGTGAGCCTGGCCGTCGGCCCGGTGGCCAGGATCTGCTGGCCGGCGGGCAGCAGGCGCCCGGCCAGGGCGTCCAGGTCGCGCTGGAAGTCCGCCGCGGCGTCGCTGTCGGGGGCGGGTCTGGCGGCGATCAGCATGACGGTCAGGTCCTTGCCGTTGTCGAGTACGGTGCTCACCGACACGCGCGGGTCGGCGCTCAGGGCCCGGCCGAAGGCGAAGGTGTCGACCGGGGCGGTGTGGCCGGGGTGGGGCAGCGCCAGGGCGGTCAGCCCGGCGACCCCGTCCCGCTCCATGTCGGCCAGGCCCGTGCCGATGTCGGTGCCGGCCATCGCGTCCCGGTCGTAGTGCAGGCCGAGCCGCAGGTGCAGGGCCGGTGCGGCGGTCAGCAGCAGGACGGTGACGGCCGCCAGCGCGTACCGGCCGGGTCTTTTCATCAGATGTTCGGCGCCGCGTAGCCACGCGGGCTGTCGTGTGGTGTGCGGGGCGGGCCGCAGCCTGGGCACCTGGCCCCAGTGCAGCCGGCGGTCCAGCAGGGTCAGCAGCGCGGGCGCGAGGGTCAGCGCGGCCGCGAGGGTGACGAGCGCGGCCAGCATGCCCGCCAGTGCCAGGGAGTGTGCCCACGGCACGCCGACGAGCAGCAGCGCGCACGAGGTGACCATGATGACGGCCCCGCACCAGGTGACCGTGCTGCCGGCGGTCGCGGTGGCGCGTCCGGCCGCCGCCGCGGGCGCCAGTCCCGCGCGCCGGGCCTGGCGGTAGCGCAGCAGGATCAGCAGTGTGTAGTCCAGCCCCAGGCCCAGCGACATGGTGAGGGTGTAGGTGAGCATGGTGGAGTCGACGGGCGTGAGCGTGGCCGCCGCAGCGAGCGCGCCCGTGGCGGTCGTGATCGCCGCGCCGCCCACCGCCAGCGGGACCGCCGCCGCGCCCACCGTGCCGAGCCCGAACACCAGCAGCAGCGCCGCCACCGGGATGGTCACGGCCTCCATCGAGCGCAGGTCGGCCAGGTCGGTGTGCGCGAGCTGTGCGAAGGCGCGGCTGACGCCCACGATCGTCACGCTGACCGTGCCTGCCGAGGCCTGCCGGACGGCGTGGCGCGCGTTCGCGAGCTGGCCGGGCAGGTTGCGCTGGCGGGTGAGTTCGTCGCCGTGCACGCCGGCCAGCACGTAGGCGTGGCGGGGGTGGCCGCCGTCGGTGTCGGGCAGGGGCAGCAGCGCGCCGAGGTCGGGGCGGGCGGCCAGCGCGTCCACTGTGGCGGCCATCGCCTGCTGGAAGCGGGGTTCGTCGGCGTGCAGGCTTTCCGAGGAGAAGGCCAGCAGCATCTGTTCCGTGCCCAGTTCCGGCAGTCCGCGGGCGATGGCCGCGGCGGCCTGCGCGGATCGCGAGCCCGGCACCTCCAGCGAGGGCGGGCTGAGCCGTTGCATAAGGCCGGGCAGCAGCAGCGCCGATGCGGCGGCCAGGAGCAGCCACAGCGCGGTGACGAGCCGGGCGTGGCGGCCCGCCGCCCGGCCGAGCCGGGCGACGTACCCGTCTGGCCGCCCCTCACCCCCGAGCGGGAAGAGAACAAACTCCCCGACCTGCCCTTCTCCCAGGACACATGGGGACAAAAGCACGACGCGCCCACGCCACCGGCCGGCGCCCCCGCCTTCCCCTCTGGAGCGTTCAAACAACCCCCGTTCCAGGCTCCGCCACCGCCCCCCGCGTCGCCGGGCAGGAGCAAGCGCGCCCTGCTCGTCACGCTCGGCGCGCTGGCCCTGGCGGGCGTGGCCACCGGCGGGTTCTTCGCCTGGCAGGCCGTGAGCGACCCGGCGCCGACGACCGCCGCCGCCCGGCCGAGCGCGTCCGCCCAGCCGAGCTCGGAGGCGGCCGCCTCGCCGCCGTCCGCGGAGGGCACGTCCGTGCTCAACTCCGAGCGCACCGACCCGCAGAAGTTGTCGTTGTCGGAGGCTTTCCCCGGCAAGAGGGTGAGCGCGGCCGGTGCGACGTTCACCCGGGTCAAGGCCGACATCCAGACGGCCTGCGACAAGGCGGCCATGGGAGCCTTCGCCGAGGCCCTTCGGGAACAGAAGTGCAGCCGCGTGCTGAGGGCCACGTACGTCGACAGGAAGAAGCGTTACGCCGTGACCACGGGCATCGCCGTGCTGCCTGACAAGGCCGCGGCCGAGGCGGTCGACCAGGAGAAGAACCTGTCGCGCAACGTCTGGTTCCGCCCGCTCTCCGGCGGTGAGGGTTCGGGCGGCGAGCGGGTGCACATCGCGGGCGGCTACGCGGCCGGCCTGGTGTGGGGGCGCTACATCGTCTTCAGTTACGCCACCCACGCCGACGGCCACACCCCGTCGTCCAAGGAGAGTACGCTGCCCAAGGTGAGCGGGGCCTTCCGCGACGAGACGTCACTCGTTCTCGAGCGCCGCGTCACCGGCGGCTGACCCCGCCGGCGTACGCACCCGCCGGGTGGCCTCGGCCCGCGCGGCGAGGTCCGCGTCCGGCGGATAGCCCACCTCCTCCAGGCACAGGCCGTGGGCGGGGGCCACGTGCACGCCCGAGTCGCGTACGGCCCTGGTGAGCACCTCGCCCGGCCATTCCACCGGCCGCCGGCCATCACCGGCGGCCAGCAGGGAGCCGACCAGGGCCCGCACCATGGAGTGGCAGAACGCGTCGGCGACGACGGTGGCCACGAGGGTGCCGTCCGGCTCGCGTACCCAGTCGAGGCGCTGCAGTTCCCTGATCGTGGTGGCGCCTTCGCGCTTCTTGCAGAACGCGGCGAAGTCGTGGTCGCCGATCAGCCGCGCGGCGGCCGCGTTGAGCGCGCCGTCGTCGAGCGGCCGGTTGTGCCAGACGACCTCGCGCCGGCGCAGCGGATCGACGCCGCCGACCGCGTCGCTCACGCGGTACGCGTACCTCCGGAAGAGGGCCGAGAACCGGGCGTCGAAGCCCTCAGGAGCCACGGAGACCCGATGAACGCGTACGTCAGGGGGCAGAACCCCGCCCAGCCGTCTGACGAGCGCAGCGAGCCGCTCATCGACGCTCAGCGGCCCGCGATTGCCGTCCAGTCCGGCCGTGGCCTCCTCCGGCACGTCGACGTGGGACACCTGGCCGCGCGCATGCACCCCGGCGTCGGTACGGCCGGCCACGGTCAGCTGGGCGGGCCCGCCCAGGCGCAGGATCCGGCCGAGCGCCTGCTCGACCTCGCCCTGCACCGTACGCCGTCCCGGCTGCCGTGCCCAGCCGGAGAAGTCGGTCCCGTCGTAGGCGAGGTCGAGGCGGAGCCGTACCACGATGATCCTCCTTCGTACGAAAAGGGCCCGAACCCCCGCGAGGGGTCCGGGCCCGATTCAGCCGGCCTGAACGATCAGGCCTCGTCCTTCTTCGCCTCGGCCTCGGCGGCCGGGGTCTCCTCCGCGGCGGCCTCGGGGGCCTCGGCCTTGGCCTCCTCAGCAGGGGTCTCCTTGGCCGGGGTCTCCTCAGCCGGGGTCTCCTCGGCCTTCGGCTCCTCCGCGGCGGGCGCGGGGGCCTCGGTGCGGCGGGTGGTGACGCCGCTCATCGGCTCGGTCACCAGCTCGATGACCGCCATCGGCGCGTTGTCGCCCTTGCGGGCACCGATCTTGGTGATGCGGGTGTAGCCACCGGGCCGCTCGGCGAACGTCGTCGCGATCTCGGTGAAGAGGTGATGCACGACGCCTTTGTCCCTGATGACGGTCAGGACCTGGCGACGGTTGTGGATGTCGCCCTTCTTCGCCTTGGTGATCAGGCGCTCCGCCACCGGACGCAGGCGCTTGGCCTTGGTCACCGTGGTGCGGATCCTGCCGTGGCGGAACAGGTCGGTGGCGAGGTTCGCCAGGATCAGCCGCTCGTGCGCCGGGCTGCCGCCAAGACGTGCACCCTTGGTGGGCTTGGGCATTTCATCTCTCCTTGTGGATTAACCCGCCCCGGCCGTGTCAGGTACCGGAGTCGGGCCGGCGCCGCGCTCGCGCGACGCCGTTACGTTCACCCGCCCGCCCCGCGCCTCGCGAGGACGGCGGCCGGTCCGCGAACCGGCCGCCGTCCTCGTGGAGAGGCGCGGTGACGAAAGCGCGGGACGTTGTCAGTACTGCTCGGTCTCGACGTACGCGCTGTCGTCGTCGTCGTAACCGCCGCCGGCCACCGCGCTCGGGTCGAACCCGGGCGGCGAGTCCTTGAGCGCCAGCGACATCTCGTGCAGCTTCTGCTTGACCTCTTCGATCGACTTGGCGCCGAAGTTCCTTATATCGAGAAGGTCCTGCTCGCTGCGCGCGACGAGCTCGCCCACGGTGTGGATGCCCTCGCGCTTGAGGCAGTTGTAGGAGCGCACCGTGAGGTTGAGCTCCTCGATCGGCAGCGCCAGGTCGGCGGCCAGGGCGGCGTCGGTCGGCGACGGGCCGATGTCGATGCCCTCGGCCTCGACGTTGAGCTCGCGGGCCAGGCCGAAGAGTTCGACGAGCGTCTTGCCCGCGGAGGCCACCGCGTCGCGGGGCTTCATGGCGGGCTTGGTCTCGACGTCGAGGATGAGGCGGTCGAAGTCGGTACGCTGCTCGACTCGAGTGGCCTCGACCTTGTAGGTGACCTTGAGCACCGGGGAGTAGATCGAGTCGATCGGGATGCGGCCGATCTCCTGGCCCGGCTGCTTGTTCTGGGCGGCCGAGACGTAGCCGCGACCGCGCTCGACGGTCAGCTCCATCTCGAGCTTCGCCTTGCCGTTGAGCGTGGCGATGCGCAGCTCGGGGTTGTGCACCTCGACACCGGCCGGCGGCGCGATGTCGGCGGCGGTGACCTCGCCCGGGCCCTGCTTGCGCAGGTACATCACGACCGGCTCGTCGTGCTCGGAGGAGACGACAAGTTCCTTGAGGTTGAGGATGATGTCGGTGACGTCTTCCTTGACCCCGGGAACGGTCGAGAACTCGTGCAGCACACCCTCGATGCGAATGCTCGTCACGGCCGCGCCCGGAATGGACGACAGCAGCGTGCGGCGCACGGAGTTGCCGATGGTGTAGCCGAAGCCCGGCTCCAGCGGCTCGATGACGAATCGGGACCGGGTGTCGTCGATCGACTCTTCGAGAAGAGTCGGGCGCTGAGCGATCAGCATGAGTGGGATCTCCCCTTTTTCGTGTGGCGCCCGCTATATGACGCCACTCCGATGAACAGCCTAGCCCGGGTACGCGCCGACGCGAGGACGTCGCGACGGCACGAACGCGTACCCGAGCCGGGCAGGCGAGTGACTACTTCGAGTAGTACTCGACGATGAGCTGCTCCTGGACCTGGGTGTCGATCTGCTGGCGGACCGGCAGCTGGTGGACCAGGACGCGGAGCTTGTCGGGCACGACGCCGAGCCACGCGGGAACCGTGCGCTCACCGGCGGTGGCGCGGGCCACCTCGTAGGGCAGCAGGTTGCGCTTGGTCTCGCGGACCTCGATGATGTCGTGCTCGCGAACGCGGTAGGACGGGATGTCGACCTTCTTGCCGTTCACCATGATGTGGCCGTGGCGCACCTGCTGGCGGGCGGCGTCACGCGACTGGGCGAAGCCCGCGCGGTAGACGACGTTGTCGAGGCGGCTCTCCAGGATCTGGAGCAGCACCTCACCCGACTTACCGCTCTTACGGGCGGCTTCCTCGTAGTAGTTGTGGAACTGCTTCTCGAGGACGCCGTAGATGCGGCGGGTCTTCTGCTTCTCGCGAAGCTGAAGCTGGTACTCGGTGTCCTTCGGACGGCCTCGGCCGTGCTCACCCGGCGGGTACGGACGGATCTCGATGGGGCACTTGGCGGACTCGCACTTGCTGCCCTTGAGGAAGAGCTTGGTCTTCTCGCGACGGCAGAGCTTGCAGTCCGCGCCCGTGTAACGAGCCATTTTCTCTATCTCCTGGAAACTCAGACGCGGCGGCGCTTCGGCGGACGGCAGCCGTTGTGCGGGACCGGGGTGACGTCCTGGATCGAGCCCACTTCGAGGCCGGTGGCCTGCAGCGAGCGGATCGCGGTCTCACGGCCGGAGCCGGGACCCTTGACGAAGACGTCGACCTTGCGCATGCCGTGCTCCATGGCGCGGCGAGCGGCGTTTTCCGCGGCCATCTGCGCTGCGAACGGGGTGGACTTACGGGAGCCCTTGAAACCCACGTGGCCGGCGCTGGCCCAGGAGATCACGTTGCCCAGCGGGTCGGTGATCGAGACGATCGTGTTGTTGAACGTGCTCTTGATGTGGGCGTGCCCGTGAGCGACGTTCTTCTTTTCCTTGCGGCGCACCTTCTTCGGCGCGCCCTGGCGGCTCTTAGGAGGCATTGTTTGCCATAACTCCTGAGGTCTTCGGTCCCGCGGCTGCGAGGACTACTTCTTACCGGGCTTCTTCTTGCCGGCGACGGTCTTCTTCTTGCCCTTGCGGGTACGCGCGTTGGTCTGCGTGCGCTGACCGTGGACCGGCAGGCCCTTCCGGTGCCGGATGCCCTGGTAGCAACCGATTTCGATCTTGCGACGGATGTCGGCCTGAACCTCGCGGCGCAGGTCACCCTCGATCTTGTAGTTCGCCTCGATGTAGTCACGCATCGGGACGATCTCGGCGTCGGAGAGCTGGTGGACGCGGAGGTCGCCGCTGACCCCGGTGGCCTGGAGGATCTCCTGGGCGCGGGTGCGGCCGATTCCGAAAATGTAGGTGAGAGCGATCTCCAGCCGCTTGTCGCGGGGGAGATCGACGCCAACCAGGCGAGCCATGGCGGGCATTCTCCTTCTTCTGTGGCGGAGGTCTTGCGCCTCACTGCCCCTCCCCAATGCCCGGGGTGAGGGCCCCGGCCTCCGACCGGGGGTCTCCCGAGTGGTTCGAACCTTTCGACAAGGCCCGCCTGCCCGGGTGTGACACGCGATTACTGTTTCAGGCTTCTCATGCGTCGAGCCCGCTCCCTGACGGGGCGGACTCGGAGAAGCCTTGCGGCGACTAGCCCTGGCGCTGCTTGTGGCGCAGGTTGTCGCAGATCACCATGACGCGACCGTGCCGGCGGATCACCTTGCACTTGTCGCAGATCTTTTTGACGCTCGGCTTTACCTTCATTGTCCTTTGTGTTCCTCAGACGTCTTACTTGTATCGGTAGACGATCCGCCCACGAGTCAGGTCGTAGGGGCTCAGTTCAACAACAACCCGGTCGTCCGGCAGAATCCGGATGTAGTGCATCCGCATCCGCCCGCTGATGTGGGCCAGGACCTTATGGCCGTTGTCGAGCTGCACCCGGAACATGGCGTTCGGGAGCGACTCGACCACAGTGCCCTCGATCTCGATGGCGCCGTCTTTCTTGGCCAAAATTCCTCGCGTTTCACTGATCGATCGTCTGAGGCTCCGGTTCACTAAGCAGCCGCGACCTCACGCTTCGAAGAGAGCGGCGATCGGCAAAGACCGCCGACGCGTGTGGGTCATAGTGAGCCGACTAAGGAGTGTACGACACCTTGGCTCAGAACGCGAAATGCGTGCCAGGTGTCCTGACACAACCATCCGCCAGTCTACCCCAGGTTTGCCGTGCCCGAGCCCGGCCACGCCGGTGACCGGCGTACGGGCCGGCGGCTCGGCGCCCCCGGCCCGTACCTATTCACACCGATCAGCGGGTGCTGCGGGTCTTGCGCCAGTGGAAACCGCCAGGCAGGTTGACCGAGACCGTACGACGTCCGTCGGCCCCGCGGGTCACCCGGAACAGCCGGTTGCCCCAGCTGTGGCCCATGCCGCGGCGGGACAGGTTGAGCCGGAACGGCCCGAACTTCATCGACTTGCGGTAGCTCCATCCCATGTCGCTCACCTCCAGGATTCGGGAGGCCTTCCCTCTACCCAGTCAAAGATCTGGTAACGACTTGGAGGCGTTCAGAGAAAGAGACAGAAGGGATGTCCGTCGGGATCCAGCATCACGCGTACGTTCTCCTGCGGCTGGTACGCCGCCTCGACCGCCCCGCAGGACACCGCGTGCTCGACGGCGGCGGGCAAGTCGTCGACCTTGATGTCGAGGTGCTGGGAGGCGTTCTGCGCTCCGGGCTCGCTCGGCCACACCGGGCGGACGTACTCGCGCTCGTACTCGAAGCCGACGGCGGGACCGTTCTCGCCCGCCGGCGGCCGCAACAGCAGCCAGCCCGCCTGCTCGGGCTCGTCAGGCCCCGGGCCCTCCTCCACGGCCACCTGCCAGCCAAGGAGCCGGGCGTAGAAGCGAGCGAGTTCGCGTGGTTGTGACGTGCCGACGGTCACGGAGGTCAGCTGAAGGCGGGGCGGCATGTGGGGCATCCCTTGCGATGGACGTAAGCAACCGGATCGTCCTTCCCGCTCGCCGGGCACGCGACACCTGACCGTGCCGCCGCGGCCCTAGTCGGACTTGGGCCTGGACGAACCGAAGATGGTGCTCATCAGCAGGATCACGCCCCACGGGCCCATGACCCACAGCGGCCACGGATAGACCGGGTCGCCCGAGGTGATGCTCACGATCAGCCAGATGACCCAGTTGATGCCGCTGGCCATGGCCCAGGCTCCCCAGGCCGCCTGCAGGCCGGGATGCACGCGGCCCTTCTTGACGGGCTGCGGCTGCACCTTGGCGGGGCGGTGGCGCAGGTCGACGTCGGGCAGGTCGGAGGTCAGCTTGGCCAGCTCGCCGTACGTCTTGCTCTTGTAGAGGTTCTCGAGGCGCTCGTTGAACTCCTCCATCGTGATGCGGCCCTGGGCCGTGTGCTCACGAAGGATGGCGGCCACCCGGTCGCGGTCGGCGTCGGACGCTCGCATCTCGGGGCTGTTGGCCATCCCACCACTCCCGGTCAGAATCCCAGCTGGGTCAGGCGCTCTTTGCCCCCATCCAGGGCGGTAAGCACCCAAGGACCATTATGTGTCACGGCGACGCTGTGTTCGAAGTGTGCGGACTGCTTGCCGTCGACGGTCACCACGGTCCAGTCGTCGGCCAGCACCCGGGTGCGGTCGGTGCCCAGGTTGACCATGGGCTCGATGGCCAGGCACATGCCCTCTTCGAGCGCCGGGCCCCTGCCGGGTTTGCCGTGGTTGGCGATCCACGGATCCATGTGCATCTCGGTGCCGATGCCGTGGCCGCCGTACTCCTGCGGGATGCCGTAGCGGCCCTGCGACCTGACGTACCGTTCGACCTCGTAGCCGATGTCCGACAGGTGGCGGCCGATGGTCAGCGCGCCGATGCCGCGCCACATGGACTCCTCCGTGATGCGCATCAGCTCCGTCAGCTTGGGGTCGACCTCGCCGATCGGCACCGTGACGGCCGAGTCGCCGTGCCAGCCCTCGAGGATCGCGCCGCAGTCGATCGAGATGATGTCGCCCTCGCGCAGCTTGCGGGCGTTCGTCGGGATGCCGTGGACCACTTCCTCGTTGACCGACGCGCAGATCGTGGCAGGGAAACCCTGGTACCCCTTGAACGACGGGATCGCGCCCTCGTCCCTGATCGCCTTCTCGGCGATCATGTCGAGGTCCAGCGGCGTCATGCCGGGCTCGACGGAGCGTTTGAGCAGGTCGAGCGTACGCCCCACCACCAGGCCCGCCGCCCGCATCTTCTCGAGCTGCTCTGCCGTCTTGATCTGGATTCCGTGCCGGTTGCGCTTGAACATGTCCTGCCCCCCTGGGTCTCAACGGGCCACCTGGGAGCCCAATTCCCCCACAATAGCCGCGAGGTGGCACGGATTTCCGTGCCACCTCGCCCAAATCGGTTCGTACTGGGAATCAGCCCATATACGGCCTGATAGCGTCCATGGCTCGTTGCGTGACCTCTTCGACCGGGCCCGTGGCGTCCACGCCGACCAGAATGTGCTCGTCCGCGTAGTAGGACACGAGAGGCGCGGTCTGCTCCTGATAGACCTCAAGACGGTGCCTGACGGTCTCCTCTTTGTCATCGTCACGCTGGAACAACGCGCCCCCGCACGCGTCGCACTTGTCGTCTTTCTTGTCATCGAACTCGACGTGCCAGATGCGGCCGCACTGGCTGCAGGTCCGCCGGCCGGCCAGCCGCCTGACCACCTCGTCGTCGTCGACGACGAGTTCGAGCACCACGTCGAGCGCCTGGCTCCAGTCTTTGAGCATGTCGCGCAGGATCTCGGCCTGCGCGACGTTCCTCGGGAACCCGTCGAGCAGGAAGCCGTCCTGCGCGTCGTCCTCGGACAGGCGGTCACGCACCATGGCGATGGTGACCTCGTCGGGCACCAGGTCCCCGCGGTCCATGTACGTCTTGGCCAGCTTGCCAAGCTCCGTGCCCCCCGAGACGTTGGCACGGAAAATGTCACCTGTCGAGATTTTCGGGATGGACAGGTTCGATGCGATGTACTGGGCCTGTGTCCCCTTACCCGCTCCGGGGGGCCCGACCAGAACGAGACGCACTACCTCAGGAAACCTTCGTAGTTGCGCTGCTGCAGCTGGCTCTCGATCTGCTTCACCGTGTCAAGGCCGACACCTACCATGATCAGAATGCTCGTCCCTCCGAACGGGAAGTTCTGGCTCGCACCGGCCACCGCCAGCGCGACGATCGGGACCATGGAGATGAGACCCAGATAGAGCGCGCCAGGCGCGGTCAGACGGGTGAGCACGAAGTTCAGGTATTCAGCCGTCGGACGGCCGGGGCGGATGCCCGGAATGAAACCACCGTACTTCTTCATGTTGTCGGCGACTTCAGTGGGGTTGAACGTGATGGACACGTAGAAGTACGTGAAGAAAACGATCAACAGGAAGAACGTGGCCATGTAGATCGGCGTGTCGCCCGTCGCGAGGTTCTGCGAGACCCACTGGATGACCACGTTGTCGCTGGTCTGGAACAGCGACGTGATCAGCTGCGGCAGGTAGAGCAGCGAGGACGCGAAGATGACCGGGATGATGCCGGCCTGGTTGACCTTGAGCGGGATGTAGGTGGACGTGCCGCCGTACATCCTTCGACCGACCATCCGCTTGGCGTACTGGACGGGAATGCGCCGCTGCCCCTGCTCGACGAAGACCACTGCGGCGATCATGAAGACGCCGACCACCATGACGATGGCGAAGGTGAACTTGTTGGCCTGGAAGATGTTGGCGAGCTCGGACGGGAAGACCGCGACGATCTGGGTGAAGATCAGGATCGACATGCCGTTGCCGACGCCACGGTCGGTGATGAGCTCACCGAGCCACATGATCACCGAGGTGCCGGCCGTCATGATGACGACCATCGTGACGATGCCGAAGATGTTGTCGGGGTCGAGCAGGACGTCCTGCTGGCAGTTGGGGAACAGTTGGCCGGTGCGCGCCAGCGCGATGAAGGCGGTCGACTGGAGGACGGCGAGACCGATGGTCAGATAACGCGTGTACTGCGTGATCTTGGTCTGGCCGGCCTGGCCTTCCTTCTTCAGCGCCTCGAGGCGTGGGATCACCACGACGAGCAGCTGCAGGATGATGCTCGCGGTGATATAAGGCATGATGCCCAGCGCGAACACCGACAACTTCAGGAGCGCGCCGCCGCTGAACAGCTGCACCATCCCGTAGATGTTGCCGGTTTCTCCACTGCGCGCCTGGTCGAAGCAGGCGGCAAGGTTCTCGACGTGGACTCCCGGTGTCGGAAGAACCGAGCCGAGACGGAACAGCGCGATGATGCCCAGGGTGAAGAGCAACTTCTTGCGCAGGTCCGGTGTCCGGAACGCCCGGGTAAACGCGGTCAGCACGGTCCCTCCTGCGCGCCTTTACGGCGGTGTGAGTATGCGATGGTGCGGGGATCTGCCATCTGAAAGTCTCAGGTCAAACGAGCCGGACAGAATCCTGCCGTCTGGCGAACTCTAACGCACTACGGGCGTGGGGGCCCATTGTCAAAGCCCCCACGCCACGTAATAGCTCTTACAGCTCGGTAACGGAACCACCGGCTGCGGCGATCTTCTCCTTCGCGGACGACGAGAAGGCGTGGGCCTGCACGTTGACCGCGACCGAGATCTCACCGGTGCCGAGCACCTTCACGAGCTGGTTCTTGCGAACGGCGCCCTTGGCGACCAGCGCCTCGACGGTGACCTCGCCACCCTCGGGGAACAGCTCACCGAGCCTGTCCAGGTTGACGACCTGGTAGGTCGTCTTGAACAGGGCGTTGGAGAAGCCCTTGAGCTTCGGCAGACGCCTCTGCAGCGGCACCTGGCCACCCTCGAAGCCGAGGGGGATCGTCGTGCGGGCGTGGCTGCCCTTGGTGCCGCGACCGGCCGTCTTGCCCTTGGACGCCTCGCCGCGACCCTTGCGGGTCTTGGCCCTGTTGGCACCAGGGGCGGGACGCAGGTCGTGAATCTTGAGCGGAGCCTTGTCAGTCATGACTAGTCGACCTCTTCCACCTCGACGAGGTGCGTCACCACGGAGACCATCCCGCGAATCTCGGGGCGGTCCTCCTTGACGACGACGTCGCCGATTCGCTTCAGGCCAAGCGAACGCAGCGAGTCACGCTGGTTCTGCTTGCCACCGATCTTCGAGCGAACCTGAGTGATCTTCAGGCGTGCCACGACTAGCTCACCGCCTTAGCGGCCGCGGCCTCGGCAATACCCTCACGCTGCGCCTTGAGCATGCGGGCCGGGGCCACGTCCTCGATCGGCAGGCCACGGCGGGCGGCGATCTCCTCGGGGCGCGAGAGGCCCTTCAGAGCCGCCACGGTGGCGTGCACGATGTTGATCGGGTTGTCCGAGCCGAGCGACTTGGACAGCACGTCGTGGATGCCGGCGCACTCCAGGACCGCGCGCACCGGGCCACCGGCGATGACGCCGGTACCGGCAGAGGCCGGACGGAGGAAGACGACGCCCGCCGCCTCCTCGCCCTGCACGGTGTGCGGGATGGTGCCCTGGATACGAGGCACCTTGAAGAAGTGCTTCTTCGCCTCTTCGACACCCTTGGCGATGGCCGCGGGCACTTCCTTGGCCTTGCCGTAGCCGACGCCGACCATGCCGTTGCCGTCGCCGACGACGACGAGGGCGGTGAAGCTGAAGCGACGACCACCCTTCACGACCTTGGCCACTCGGTTGATCTTCACTACGCGCTCGATGTACGAGACGCCCTTGTCAGCGGCGCCACCGCGGCGATCGTCACGACGGTCCCGCCGCTCGCCACCGGTGCCGCCACCGCGACGCGGAGCTGCAGCCATCAGTGGTTCCTCATCTCAGTTGCCATTAGTTGCGTTGCCCGGGCCCTCATCAGAACTCGAGCCCGCTCTCGCGCGCGCTGTCAGCCAGCGCCGCGATCCGACCCGCATACCGGTTGCCACCGCGGTCGAAGACGACCTTGGTGATCCCGGCGTCCTTGGCCCGCTGAGCGAGGAGCTCGCCGACCTTCTTGGCCTTCTCGGTCTTGTCCGCCTCCAGCGAGCGCAGCGAGGCGTCCATGGTGGACGCGCTCACCAGCGTGTGGCCGACGGTGTCGTCCACGATCTGGACGAACATGTGACGGGTCGAGCGGTTGACGACCAGGCGGGGACGCTCGGTCGTGCCGACGACGATCTTGCGGACGCGGCGGTGACGGCGGGCCCGCGAGACCGTGCGGGCAGCCGTGTGCTTGCTGAACGCAGTCTTCGGAGCCATGCCTACTTACCAGCCTTTCCGACCTTGCGGCGGATCTGTTCGCCCTGGTAACGCACGCCCTTGCCCTTGTACGGGTCAGGCTTGCGCAGCTTGCGGATGTTGGCCGCGACCTCGCCCACCCTCTGCTTGTCGATGCCGTCCACGTGGAACAGGGTCGGCTTCTCGACGCGGAAGGAGACGCCCTCGGGGGCGTCCACGATGACCGGGTGGCTGAAGCCCAGCGAGAACTCCAGCTGCGTCGGGCCCTTGGCCTGGACGCGGTAACCGACACCGACGATCTCAAGGCTCTTGGAGTAGCCCTGCGTGACGCCCTGCACCATGTTGGCGATCAGCGTCCTCGACAGGCCGTGCAGCGCACGGACCTTGTTCTCGTCACTGGGCCGGGAGACGGCGATGCTGCCGTCCTCGTCACGAGCGACCGAGATGGGCGCGGCCACCGTGTGAGTGAGCGTGCCCTTCGGGCCCTTGACCTGGACATCCTGGCCGTTGATCGTGATGTCTACGCCACTCGGCACAGGGATGGGCAGCCGTCCGATTCGCGACATGCTGTGTTCCTCCCCTCTACCAGACGTAGGCGAGGACTTCCCCGCCCACACCACGCTTGCCGGCCTGCTTGTCGGTCATGAGGCCGGCGGACGTCGAGATGATCGCGACGCCCAGCCCGCCCAGGACTCGAGGCAGGTTGTCCTTCTTCGCATAAACCCGCAGACCGGGCTTGGAAACCCGGCGCAGGCCCGCGAGCGACCGCTCACGGGTAGGCCCGAACTTGAGCTCCACCACGAGGTTCTTGCCAACCTTGGCGTCCTCGACGCTCCAAGCCTGGATGTAACCCTCCTGCTGGAGGATCTCCGCGATGTGCGCCTTGATCTTCGAGTACGGCATCGCCACACTCTCGTGGTACGCCGAATTCGCGTTGCGCAGACGTGTCAGCATGTCTGCGATCGGGTCGGTCATCGTCATGGCCAGTGGCCTTCCTCGCCGCGGTTTCCAGTCGGCCAAGCAGCACCCGTGACCGGGGCTCTCTGCCGGTGGACCTTCGGCGTGGTCATGGACGCCCCCGCGGGGGGACATCCTGGTCTTCTTCGGAAATATGAGTAGCGGGCGGTCACCCGCGGGCGGCACGAAGGCCGCCCACAGGTTATCCGACGAGAAACCCCTCGCCGGGACTACCAGCTTGACTTGGTGATGCCGGGCAGCTCGCCCCGGTGCGCCATCTCGCGGAAGCACACGCGGCACAGCCCGAACTTGCGGTAGACGGCGCGCGGCCGACCACAGCGCGAGCAACGAGTGTACGCCCGGACCTGGAACTTCGGCTTGCGCCCTGCTTTGGCGATCAGCGACTTCTTCGCCATGATCAGGCCTCCTTGAAGGGGAACCCGAGGAGCTTCAGCAGCGCCCGGCCCTGGTCGTCGTTCTTCGCGGTGGTCACGATCGTGATGTCCATGCCCCGCGGCCGGTCGACCTTGTCCTGGTCGACCTCGTGGAACATGACCTGCTCGGTCAGACCGAACGTGTAGTTGCCGTTGCCGTCGAACTGCTTCGGCGACAGGCCGCGGAAGTCCCTGATACGCGGGAGCGCCAGGGACAGCAGCCGGTCGAGGAACTCCCACATGCGGTCGCCGCGCAGCGTGACGTGCGCGCCGATCGGCATGCCCTCACGCAGCTTGAACTGCGCGATCGACTTGCGGGCCCGGACGACGGCCGGCTTCTGGCCGGTGATCACGGTGAGGTCGCGGACGGCGCCCTCGATGAGCTTGGAGTCGCGAGCCGCCTCGCCGACACCCATGTTGACCTTGATCTTGGTCAGGCCCGGGATCTGCATGACGTTCTCGATGCCGAACTGCTCGCGAAGCTGGGCCGCGATCTCCTCGCGGTACTTCGTCTTGAGCCGCGGCGTCGGGCGCTCTGTCTCGGTGGTCGTGGCAGTCATCAGCTGTCCTCACCCGTCTCGTCGGCCTTGGCCTCGGACTTCTCCTCGGCGGGCTTCTTGTCGGCGGGCTTGTCGTCCTTGAGCTTCTTCACGTTGCTCACGTGGATGGGAGCCTCCATGGTCTGCACACCGCCGGTCTTGGCGCCGCGCGGGCCCTGGTGGGTCTCCTTGGCGTGCTTCTTGATCATGTTGACGCCCTCGACCACCACGCGGTCCTCCCGCGGGTAGGTGGCGATGACATGACCCTTGGCGCCCTTGTCCTTACCGGCGATGACCCTGACCAGGTCACCCTTCTTCACATGCAGCTTCGGCATTTACAACACCTCCGGGGCGAGCGAGATGATGCGCATGAACTTCTTGTCGCGCAGCTCGCGGCCGACCGGGCCGAAGATACGGGTGCCGCGAGGGTCGCCACTGTCCCTGATGATGACGGCGGCGTTCTCGTCGAACCGGATGTAGGAGCCGTCGGGCCGGCGACGCTCCTTGGCCGTGCGGACGATGACGGCCCTGACCACGTCGCCCTTCTTGACGCCCGTGCTGCCGGGCAAGGCGTCCTTGACAGTGGCGACGATGATGTCGCCGATACCGGCGTAGCGTCGGCCTGAGCCACCGAGAACGCGGATGCAGAGGATCTCCTTGGCACCCGTGTTGTCGGCGACCTTGAGCCGCGACTCCTGCTGGATCACTTTCACTCCTGTTAGTCGCGCCGGTTCTCACACGGGAGCCCCGCCCCCGCGACCTACGGATGGTGCTTCGCACGCCTTTCATAGGAGCCGCGAGAGAACTCCCGCGGCCCCAGGTCGTGCTTCGCACCCCCGTCAAGAGGCCGCGCAAGCGAGCTTCCGCGTGAGCCTGGCGGAACCTGCTGTTGTCTTGTTCCCCCGGCCACAGCCCTCCGGGGAGGGCCGCACCGCAGGCGACGCGAGGCCTGGCGGCCCCGCGTCCTTGGACGCCGCATGGGGGCTCCCAGAGCCCCCACGAGGCGCGGTATATCCGAGAAGAAGTGTTACTTGGCCTTCTCGAGGATCTCCACGACCCTCCACCGCTTGGTGGCGGAGAGGGGGCGGGTCTCCATGAGCAGCACGCGGTCGCCCACGCCACAGGCGTTGGCCTCGTCGTGTGCCTTGTACTTGGTCGTACGGCGGATGACCTTGCCGTACAGGCGGTGCTTGACGCGGTCCTCGACGGCGACGACGACGGTCTTGTCCATCTTGTCGCTCACGACGAGGCCCTCACGGAGCTTGCGGAAGTTCCGCGCGTCCGTCGCCTCGGTCGTCGTCTCGGTGGTCTCAGTGGTCTCGGTCTCAGCCATCGCTCGTCTCCTTCTCGACCGTGACGATGCCGAGCTCACGCTCGCGCATCACGGTGTAGATACGGGCGATCTCGCGGCGGACGGCCCGCAGCCGCCCGTGGCTCTCCAACTGACCGGTAGCCGACTGGAAACGAAGGTTGAACAGCTCTTCCTTCGCCTCCTTCAACTTCTGGACGAGGGTCTCCTCGTCCTCGAGCCGCAGCTCCCCGGCGGTCAGGCCCTTAGCCATCACGCCTCACCCACTTCACGCTTAACGATCTTGCACTTCATTGGGAGCTTGTGGATCGCACGCTGAAGCGCCTCGCGAGCGACCGGCTCCGCCACGCCCGACAGCTCGAACATCACGCGTCCTGGCTTGACGTTGGCCACCCACCACTCAGGCGAGCCCTTACCGGAACCCATACGGGTCTCGGCCGGCTTCTTCGTGAGCGGACGGTCGGGGTAGATGTTGATCCACACCTTGCCGCCACGGCGGATGTGACGGGTCATGGCGATACGGGCGGACTCGATCTGGCGGTTGGTCACGTAGGAGTGCTCAATCGCCTGGATGCCGAACTCGCCGAACACAACCCTGGTGCCGCCCTTGGCGGCTCCGCTACGGTCGGGCCGGTGCTGCTTGCGGTGCTTGACCCTGCGCGGGATCAGCATGGTCAGCTCCCTTCAGCACCCGGCTGCGCAGCCGGGCCGGTCTCGGGAGTCCCCTGGGCGGGTGCCGCCTGGGACTCGGTGCGGGGGGCGCGGTCACGGTCGCCGCGACCACCGCCACGACGCGGACGGTCACCGCCGCCACGACGCGGACGGTCACCGCCACCACGGCGGTCGTCACGGTCACGACGCTGGCCGGCACGAGCGCCGGCGGCGGCCGCCTCGCGCTCGGCGCGGCTCGTCGGAGCCTCGCCCTTGTAGATCCAGACCTTCACACCGATGCGGCCGAAGGTCGTACGGGCCTCGTAGAAGCCGTAGTCGATGTCGGCGCGCAGCGTGTGCAGCGGCACCCGGCCCTCGCGGTAGAACTCCGACCGCGACATCTCGGCGCCGCCCAGACGACCGGAGCACTGGACACGGATGCCCTTGGCGCCGGACTTCATGGCCGACTGCATCGCCTTGCGCATGGCGCGACGGAACGAGACACGGCTCGACAGCTGCTCGGCCACGCCCTGCGCGACGAGCTGGGCGTCGATCTCGGGGTTCTTCACCTCGAGGATGTTGAGCTGGACCTGCTTCTTGGTCAGCTTCTCCAGGTCGCCGCGGATGCGGTCGGCCTCGGCTCCGCGCCGGCCGATCACGATGCCGGGCCGCGCGGTGTGGATGTCCACCTGCACGCGGTCGGTGGTGCGCTCGATCTCCACCTTGGAGATGCCGGCCCGCTCCATGCCCTTCTGCAGCATGCGGCGGATCGCGACGTCCTCGGCGACGTACGACTTGTACAGCTTGTCGGCGTACCACCGGCTCTTGAAGTCGGTCGTGATGCCGAGGCGGAACCCGTGCGGGTTAACCTTCTGGCCCACTATCGGGTCCTTCCCTTCGGCTCGCGGGACTCCACGATCACGGTGATGTGGCTCGTCCGCTTGTTGATCCGATAGGCACGACCCTGGGCACGCGGACGGAACCGCTTCAGCGTCGGGCCCTCGTCGACCCACGCGCGGCTCACGACGAGCGTGCTGGGGTCGAGTTCGAAGTTGTGCTCAGCGTTGGCCATGGCGCTGCTGAGCACCTTGTAGATCGGCTCGCTCGCCGACTGGGGAGCGAACTGCAGCACGGCCTGCGCCTCCGAAGCGGGCAGCCCGCGAATAAGGTCCACCACGCGGCGGGCCTTGAGGGGCGTGACACGGACGAACCGCGCCTGAGCCCTGGCTTCCATCGCTTTCTCCTACTTCCGGGACGCTTACCGCCGGCTGCGGCGGTCTTCCTTGACGTGGCTGCGGAACGTACGCGTGGGGGCGAACTCTCCGAGCTTGTGGCCGATCATCGACTCGGTGATGAACACCGGGACGTGCTTGCGGCCGTCGTGCACGGCGATCGTGTGCCCGAGCATGTCAGGAACGATCATGGAGCGCCGCGACCACGTCTTGATGACGTTCTTGCTGCCCTTCTCGTTCTGGACGTCCACCTTCTTCTGCAGGTGGTCGTCCACGAAGGGACCCTTCTTAAGGCTACGTGGCATTTCGGCTGCTCCTACCGCTTCTTCCTCTTGCTCCGACGCCGGATGATCAGCCGGTCGCTGGACTTGTTGGCCTGGCGGGTGCGGCCTTCGGGCTTGCCCTTCGGGTTCACCGGATGGCGACCACCGGAGGTCTTGCCCTCACCACCACCGTGCGGGTGGTCGACCGGGTTCATGGCGACCCCGCGCACGGTCGGGCGCTTGCCCTTCCACCGCATGCGGCCGGCCTTGCCCCAGTTGATGTTGGCCTGCTCAGCGTTGCCCACCTGGCCCACGGAGGCCCGGCAGCGCACGTCGACCATGCGCATCTCACCGGACGGCATACGCAGCGTGGCGTACTGGCCCTCCTTGGCGAGCAGCTGGATCTGCGCACCCGCGGAACGGCCCAGCTTGGCGCCACCGCCCGGACGGAGCTCCACCGCGTGGATGAAGGTACCGGTCGGGATGTTGCGCAGCGGCAGGCAGTTGCCCGGCTTGATGTCGGCAGAGGGGCCGTTCTCGATGCGGTCGCCCTGCTTGAGACCGGTCGGCGCGATGATGTAGCGCTTCTCGCCGTCGGCGTAGTGGAGCAGAGCGATATTGGCGGTGCGGTTGGGGTCGTACTCGATGTGAGCGACCTTGGCCGGGATGCCGTCCTTGTCATGCCTACGGAAGTCGATGATCCGGTAGGCGCGCTTGTGACCGCCGCCCTGGTGGCGAGCGGTGACTCGGCCGTGTACGTTGCGGCCGCCCTTGCTGTGAAGGGGCGCAAGCAACGACTTCTCGGGCGTGCTGCGGGTGATCTCGGAGAAGTCCGAGACACTCGACCCGCGGCGACCCGGAGTCGTCGGCTTGTACTTACGGATGCCCATCTTTTTCGTTCATCCTTCGTCGGTTACATGGGTGAGCCCGCCGCACCGAGGTGCGGCGGTCTCAGCCCCGCGCGTGGCACTGCGGCCCGCGCTCATTTCTATGGCTGCTAGCCGATCTGACCGAAGATGTCGATCCGATCGCCTTCGACCAGGCTCACGATCGCGCGCTTGGTGTCCGGACGCTTGCCGTAACCGGTGCGGGTGCGCTTGCGCTTGCCCTGCCGGTTGATGGTGTTCACGCTGGTGACCTTGACCCCGAAGATCTGCTCGACCGCGATCTTGACCTGGGTCTTGTTCGCGGTCTTCCTCACCAGGAACGTGTACTTGTTGTTCTCGTCGATCAGGCCGTAGCTCTTCTCAGAGACCACCGGCTTGATGATGATGTCGCGCGGGTCGGCGATCTTCTCCATCAGGCGTCTTCCTTCCCGCCACTCAGCCGCGCCACGACCTGGTCGTACGCCTCCTGGGTGAAGACCACGTCGTCGTGCACGAGCACGTCGTAGGTGTTGAGCTGCCCGGCGTCCAGCAGGTGGACCTCGGGAGCGTTGCGCAGGCTCAGCCAGGTCCGCTCGTCGGCCTCGTCGACCACGACGAGGACGCGAGGAGACTGAGTGATCTTGCGCAGTGCCTCCAGGGCGGCCTTGGTCTTGGGCGTCTCACCCGAGACCAGCGAGCTGACCACGTGCACGCGACCGCCGGCGGCCCGGTCGGACAGGGCGCCACGCAGCGCGGCGGCCTTCATCTTCTTGGGCGTGCGCTGCGAGTAGTCGCGCGGCACCGGTCCGTGGACGATGCCACCGCCGGTGAACTGCGGTGCGCGGGTCGAACCCTGACGGGCCCGGCCGGTGCCCTTCTGGCGGTAGGGCTTCTTGCCGCCGCCGGAGACCTCACCACGGGTCTTGGCCTTGTGGGTGCCCTGCCGGCGAGCGGCGAGCTGGGCCACGACCACCTGGTGGATCAGCGGAACGTTGACCTTCGCGCCGAAGACGTCTTCGGGCAGGTCGACCGTGCCGGTCTTGGCACCGCTGGCGTCGAGGACGTCAATGCTTGTCACTTCGCAGCCCCCTTCTTGGCAGCGGTGCGGACGAGGACGAGGCTTCCGTTGGCGCCCGGGATCGCACCCTTGATCAGGATGAGACCCTTCTCGGCGTCCACGGAGTGAACCTTCAGGCTCTGCACAGTGGTGCGGACGTTACCCATCCGGCCAGCCATGCGCAGACCCTTGAAAACGCGGCCCGGGGTGGCGCAGCCACCGATGGAACCCGGCGAACGGTGCTTGCGCTGCGTACCGTGCGACGCGCCCAGACCACCGAAGCCGTGCCGCTTCATGACACCGGCGAAGCCCTTGCCCTTGCTCTTGCCCGTCACGTCGACGAACTGGCCGGCCTCGAAGGTGTCGGCCAGCAGCTCCTGGCCCAGGGTGTAGTCGTTCGCGTCGTCGGTGCGGATCTCCGCGAAGTAACGGCGCGGGGTGATGTCGTGCTTACGCAGGTAGTCGCCGAGCGGCTTGTTGACCTTCCGTGGGTCGACCTGCCCGAAACCGAGCTGGACGGCGGAGTAGCCGTCCTTCTCGGGAGTGCGGACGCGGGTCACCACGCACGGACCGGCCTCGACCACGGTCACCGGCACCATCCGGTTGTCCGCGTCGAAGACCTGGGTCATGCCGAGCTTCTTGCCCAGGACGCCCTTGATCGTCTTAGCCATGTCAGTGCGTTCCCTCAGAGCTTGATCGAAATGTCGACACCCGCGGGGAGGTCGAGTCGCATGAGCGAGTCGACCGTCTTGGGGGTCGGGTCGATGATGTCAATCAGCCGCTTGTGCGTGCGCATCTCGAAGTGCTCGCGGCTGTCCTTGTACTTGTGCGGCGAGCGGATGACGCAGTACACGTTCTTCTCGGTCGGCAGCGGCACCGGGCCCGCGACCTTCGCGCCAGTCCGCGTCACCGTCTCGACGATCTTCTTGGCCGAGCTGTCGATGACCTCGTGGTCATAGGCCTTAAGCCGGATGCGGATCTTCTGTCCCGCCATAATGGCCTCGGTGTCCTTCGCTGTCGTCTGGAAAAGTATCGTGCGGCCTTGTGCCGCTTCCTTCACTGCAGGTCAGGGCCTGCGTGACCCCACGAGGCAGACGAGTGCATCTGCCTTTTTCTTCCGTGATCCGGCAGTGACTTCGGTCACTGGGCCGAAGCTACTGCTGGATCACGGCGCTTTTGCGCGGAGTCTGCGACGTGGTGCGGCGGTCGGTCCCGGGTCCGGGGCCGACCGCCGCCCCAGCGGTCAAGCTACTTGATGACCTTCGTGACCCGACCGGCGCCGACGGTGCGGCCACCCTCCCGGATCGCGAACTTGAGGCCTTCCTCCATGGCGATGGGCTGGATCAGCTCAACGCGCATCTCGGTGTTGTCGCCCGGCATGACCATCTCGGTGCCCTCGGGGAGGTGCACGACGCCGGTCACGTCAGTCGTACGGAAGTAGAACTGCGGGCGGTAGTTGTTGAAGAACGGCGTGTGGCGGCCGCCCTCGTCCTTGGACAGGATGTAGACCTGGCCGGTGAACTCGGTGTGCGGGGTGGTCGTGCCCGGCTTGATGATGCACTGGCCGCGCTCGACCTCGTCGCGCTTGATGCCGCGGAGCAGCAGCGCGGCGTTGTCGCCGGCGTAACCCTCGTCGAGCATCTTGTTGAACATCTCGATGCTGGTGACGGTGGTCGTGGTCTTCTCCGGCTTGATGCCGACGATGTCGACCTGCTCGTTGACCTTGACGACACCGCGCTCGATACGGCCGGTGACGACCGTGCCGCGACCGGTGATCGAGAAGACGTCCTCGACCGGCATGAGGAACGGCTTGTCCGTCTCACGCGGCGGCTCGGGGACGTTCTCGTCGACGGCGTTCATCAGCTCGACGATGCTGTCGGCCCACTTCTCGTCGCCCTCGAGAGCCTTGAGCGCGGAGACGCGGACCACGGGCAGGTCGTCGCCGGGGAACTCCTGAGCGGAGAGAAGCTCACGGACCTCGAGCTCGACCAGCTCCAGGATCTCCTCGTCGTCGACCATGTCGGCCTTGTTGAGCGCCACGACGATGTAGGGGACGCCGACCTGGCGGGCCAGGAGGACGTGCTCCTTCGTCTGCGGCATCGGGCCGTCGGTGGCGGCGACCACGAGGATGGCGCCGTCCATCTGGGCGGCACCGGTGATCATGTTCTTGACGTAGTCGGCGTGACCCGGGCAGTCGACGTGCGCGTAGTGACGCTTCTCCGTCTGGTACTCGACGTGCGCGATCGAGATCGTGATGCCGCGAGCCTTCTCCTCCGGCGCCTTGTCGATCTTGTCGAACGGCGTCGCGGCGTTCAGCTCGGGGAAACGGTCGTGGAGCACCTTGGTGATCGCCGCGGTCAGTGTGGTCTTACCGTGGTCGATATGCCCAATGGTGCCGATGTTCATGTGCGGCTTGTTCCGCTCGAACTTGGCCTTGCCCACTGGTTCTCTCCTTGAGAATCTGACTGACTTTCGTCTGCACACTTGGGCCCGGGAGCTCCCGAACCCCTTGGCGGCGGGGTGGCTCTCACCACCCTGCCAGGGACCTGGACGGAGGTCCTGGATCGGCCCCCGGAGGGACCGGCCCAGGAACTGTTCGCCCCGGGCCCCTTGGCGACTGGGCGACGATCTCCGCCGCCTCGGCCGCCTCGGGACCTGGAGCTATTCGCCCCGGGCCTTCGCGACGATCTCCTTGGCGATGCCCGGAGGCACCTCCGCGTAGGAGTCGAACTGCATGCTGTAGCTCGCGCGCCCCTGCGTCTTGCTACGCAGGTCACCCACGTAGCCGAACATCTCAGACAGCGGCACGAGCGCCTGGACGACTCGGGCGCCGGCCCGCTCGTCCATCGCCTGGATCTGCCCGCGACGACCGTTGAGGTCGCCGATGACGTCACCCATGTAGTCCTCGGGCGTGGTGACCTCGACGGCCATCATCGGCTCGAGAAGCACGGCGTCCGCCTTGCGCGCGGCCTCCTTGAAGGCCATCGAACCGGCGATCTTGAAGGCCATTTCCGAGGAGTCGACGTCGTGGGCGGCTCCGTCGGTCAGCGTAACCTTCACGCCGACCATCGGGTAACCGGCCAGCACACCGAACTCGGCGGCCTCCTGGGCGCCCGCGTCGACCGAGGGGATGTATTCCCTCGGGACCCGGCCACCGGTGACCTTGTTCTCGAACTCGTAGCCGTCGTTGCCCTCGCCCAGCGGCTCCAGATTGATGATCACCCGCGCGAACTGACCGGAACCACCGGTCTGCTTCTTGTGGGTGTAGTCGATCTTCTCCACCTTGCGGCGGATGGTCTCGCGGTAGGCGACCTGCGGGCGGCCGACGTTGGCTTCGACCCTGAACTCGCGACGCATACGGTCGACGAGGATCTCCAGGTGAAGCTCGCCCATGCCCCAGATGACCGTCTGACCGGTCTCCTCGTCACGGCGGACCTGGAAGGACGGGTCCTCCTCGGCCAGCCGCTGGATGGCGGTCGACAGCTTCTCCTGGTCGCCCTTGGTCTTGGGCTCGATGGCGACGTTGATGACCGGAGCCGGGAACGTCATCGACTCGAGCACGACCTGGTTGGACGAGTCGGACAGGGTGTCGCCGGTCGTGGTGTCCTTCAGACCCATGACCGCCACGATCTGACCGGCGATCGCCGTCGGGCGCTCCTCGCGCTTGTTGGCGTGCATCTGGTAGATCTTGCCGATCCGCTCTTTCTTGCCCTTCACAGAGTTGACGACCTGTGAACCGGACTCGAGCGTGCCCGAGTAGATGCGGATGTAGGTGATCTTGCCCAGGTGCGGGTCGCTGGCGATCTTGAAGGCGAGAGCCGAGAACGGCTCGCTCGGGTCGGCGTGGCGCTCGACGATCTTGTCTTCGTTGCCGACCGCGTGGCCCCTGAAGGCCGGGATGTCGGTCGGCGCCGGCAGGTAGGCGACGATCGCGTCGAGCAGGGGCTGCACGCCCTTGTTCTTGAACGCGGTGCCGCACAGGACCGGGTTGATGGCACTGGCCAGCGTCGCGCGACGCAGAGCCTCGACCAGCTGCTCCTCGCTGGGCTCGGTGCCCTCGAGGTAGAGCTCCATCAGCTCGTCGTCGTTCTCGGCGACGGTCTCGATGAGCTTGTCACGCCACTCGCGAGCGGCCTCGACGTGGTCGGCGGGGATGTCGACGGTGTCGTACATCTCCCCCTTGGCGGCCTCGGCGCTCCAGATGTAGCCCTTCATCTTGATGAGGTCGATGACGCCCTTGAAGTCGGCCTCGACGCCCCAGGGGAGCTGGACGACGGCCGGGGTGGCGCCCAGACGACTGATCATCATTTCGACGCAGCGGTGGAACTCCGCGCCGACGCGGTCCATCTTGTTCACGAAACAGATGCGCGGGACGTTGTAGCGGTCCGCCTGTCGCCACACCGTCTCTGACTGCGGCTCGACACCCGCCACACCGTCGAACACGGCGACGGCGCCGTCGAGGACACGCAGCGAACGCTCCACCTCGATGGTGAAGTCGACGTGCCCGGGGGTGTCGATGATGTTGATGGTGTGACCGAGCCACTCACAGGTCGTCGCGGCAGACGTGATCGTGATGCCGCGCTCCTGCTCCTGCTCCATCCAGTCCATCGTGGCAGCGCCCTCATGGACTTCACCGAGCTTGTAGTTGATGCCGGTGTAGAACAGGATGCGCTCAGTCGTGGTGGTCTTGCCCGCGTCGATATGGGCCATGATCCCGATGTTGCGGACCTTGGCCAGGTCAAGAGCGGTCGTGGTGGCCACTTCTCTCGCGTCCTCTCCTGCGGGGGGCGGGCCCCCGCACGCCCCCTACAACTGC
The DNA here is from genome assembly GCF_009908215.1 of Nonomuraea sp. K271. Lineage (NCBI taxonomy): Bacteria > Bacillati > Actinomycetota > Actinomycetes > Streptosporangiales > Streptosporangiaceae > Nonomuraea > Nonomuraea sp. K271. The sequence continues at coordinate 32,951 of NZ_JAAAHR010000098.1, forward strand.
AAGGGCCTACGGTCGTTTCTCCGCGGGGAAGCGAGCTTCCCCGCCCCTCAGTTGCAAGGGCCTACGGTTGTCCTTCGGCGAGTCGCCACCGAGGTGACGGCTCCAGGCCGGCAACCAGCGCGCCGCGCTGCCTACCAGCGGTAGTGAGCGAAGGCCTTGTTGGACTCGGCCATCTTGTGCGTGTCCTCGCGCTTCTTGACGCTCGCCCCGAGGCCGTTGCTGGCGTCGAGGAGCTCGTTCATGAGGCGCTCGGTCATGGTCTTCTCGCGGCGGGCGCGGGAGTACTGCACCAGCCAGCGCAGGGCCAGGGTGGTGCTGCGCGCCGCGCGCACCTCGACCGGGACCTGATAGGTCGCGCCACCAACGCGACGGCTGCGAACCTCGAGGGTGGGCTTGACGTTGTCGAGCGCGCGCTTCAGGGTGACGACCGGGTCGTTGCCGGTCTTCTCCCTGCAGCCCTCGAGGGCGCCGTAGACGATGGACTGCGCGATGGAGCGCTTGCCGTCGAGGAGCACCTTGTTGATCAGGGCGGTCACCAGCGGCGAGCTGTAAACCGGGTCAGCCATGAGCTGACGACGGCCAGGAGAACCCTTACGAGGCATTAGCTCTTCTCCTTCTTCGCGCCGTAGCGGCTACGGGCCTGCTTGCGGTTGCGGACACCCTGGGTGTCCAGCGAACCGCGGATGATCTTGTAGCGAACACCAGGCAGGTCCTTCACACGACCGCCACGCACAAGCACGATGGAGTGCTCCTGCAGGTTGTGACCCACACCGGGGATGTAGGCCGTGACCTCGATGCCGTTCGTGAGCCGAACGCGGGCCACCTTGCGCAGTGCCGAGTTGGGCTTCTTCGGGGTAGTGGTGTAGACGCGCTGGCACACGCCGCGCCGCTGAGGGCTCCCCTTGAGAGCAGGAGTCTTGGTCTTGGCGACCTTGTCCTGCCGGCCCTTGCGGACCAACTGCTGAATAGTGGGCACTGCCACTCCGTTTCGTGCCTTGGCCGGTGTTACGTCAGTTGTGGTGCATGTGCAGGTTCTGCCGGTGTCATGACCTGCTGGTCTTTCTCTGCCCCGGTGCCCCCGCGCTCGGGCGTGTCGCGCTATTCGCACAGACACATCCGCGAGGATTACGAGCCAGGAAGCCGTCCCGCGCCCGCAATTGAGCGCACGGTCGAGAGCCCGCATAGAGACGGGCACGATGTCCAAGACTACCCAGACCCATGCGACACGTCAAAACGGCGCGACAAGGCGGACTGCCTTGCCACTCCGGATCGCCGGGGCCTATTTCATCCAGCCCATCTACAGCTCCTCGACCATGATATAGGCCCTCAGGCCCTCTCGTACCCCGGACGGCGTGTTCCTTCCGTCCGTCCGTCCCTCTCACAGCTCAGGCCCCATCCCGTACGCCCTGTACAGGGCCGAGGACCTCCAGAGAGACGCCTCCGACCCCGCACCCCGCCACAGCCGCCGCAACGACGCCCTGTGGGCCGTCTCCGTGGCCGGACGGGCACCGTCACCCCGCACGCACCCCCGGCCATCACCGCGATCCGGCGGCCACCACACCTGGCCCGTCCGGACACCCTGTGAACCCAGGACGCCCCGAGGCCTTCCGCACACCCTCAAACGCGCCACGGCTCCCGGCACACTGAAGACGACCCGCACACGCCACACCGCCCCGGTACACCGCAAACGACCCGCACGCCTTCAACCCGGCACAACCATGACCGATGTGGACACCACGTACCCCCATCTCCACCCGCTTGCGCAGAGACCGTGGTCGGGCGGGGTGGGAG
>NZ_JAAAHR010000099.1:0-34347 GCF_009908215.1 Nonomuraea sp. K271
CCAAGACCCCCACCGGCACGCCGTCGGGCTCTCCCACGCCCACCGCCGTGAAGAAGCGGGTGCCGAAGGTCGTCGGGATGAAGTTCCTCGACGCGCAGGAGATCGTCCTGTCGATGGGCTTCGAGGTGGACCTCGACGACCAGACCACCACCACCGCCGGCCTGCGCTGCGGCACGGTCAAGGCCACGTCGCCCAAGGGCGGCACGGAGGCCGAGGAGGGCGCCCAGGTCACCCTGGTCGTCGTCGACAGCCCCTGCACGCCCGGCAGCCCGAGCCCCACCCCGTCGGCCACCCAGAAACGGTGAGGCGATCCCCGGCCCGAAACCGCCGGCCGGGGGGAGTGGCCGGCGGAGTCGTCACACCCCCGTCGTGTTGCGGGGGTAGGCGATCTGCGGGTCGGTGGCGATGTTGACCATGTAGGGGATGCCGGAGTCGAACGCCCTGCGCAGCGCGGGCCCGATCTCCGACGGCTCGGTGACGAGTTCGCCGCCGCCGCCCAGCGCGGTCACGACCTGGTCATAGCGGCACTGGGGCTGCAGCTCGGCGGCCACGTCGTAGCCGTACAACATCTGCATGGGGTGTTTCTCCAGGCCCCAGATGCCGTTGTTGCCGCAGATCATGACGACGGGCAGCCGGTGGCGTACGAGGGTGTCGACGTCCATCAGCGAGAACCCGGCGGCGCCGTCGCCGAGCAGCAGCACCACCTGCGAGGACGGCCTGGCCAGGCGGGCGGCGATGGAGTAGCCGAGACCCGTGCCGAGGCAGCCGTAGGGGCCCGGGTCGAGCCAGTTGCCGGGCTGCCGGGGTTCGACGTATTTGCCGGCGTAGGAGACGAAGTCGCCGCCGTCCCCGATCACCACGGCGTCGTCGGCGAGGATCTTGCCCAGCTCGCCGTAGATGCGCATGGGGTGGATCGGGTCGGAGTCGGAGGCCAGCAGCTCGGCGTCGCCGGCGATGGCGGCGGCGGCCGTGTCGGACAGCTTCGTCACCCAGGGGGCGTAGTTGCCAGGTTTGACGCCCGCGTCGCCACAGGCGGCGCCCAGGCTCCAGAACACCACCGACAGGTCGCCGGCGGCGGACGCGGCCGGCTGCATGTGCGTGGCCAGCTGCGACGGCGCGTCGGCGATGTGGACGACGCGGGCCAGCGGAGCGCCGTCCTTGCCGCCGAACCAGCCGTAGCCCAGGCGGAAGTCGAGCGGGGTGCCCACGACGATCACCAGGTCGGCCTGCCCGAAGGCGAGCCCCCGCGCCCGGGTGACGAGCAGCTCGTGCCCGGAGGGCAGGATGCCGCGGCCCTGGCCGTTGGGGATGACCGGCAGCCGCCACGTCTCGGCGAAGTCGCGGGCGGCCTCCTCGGCTCGGTCCATCCACACGTCGGACCCGTAGACCAGCACGGGCCGCTCGGCCTCTGCCAGCAGCCGCGCGATGCCGGCCAGGTCGCCGGGGTCGGGCTCGAGCGGCGAGGGCGTCTGCGTCTGCACGTCGTGCGCCGGCGACGGCGAGAACAGGTGGTCCATGTAGAAGTCGAGGAAGACCGGGCCGCGATGGGAGGCGACCGCCGTGCGGAAGGCCATCTCCACCTCGTGGCCGACCGACTCGGCGCCGCTCGCGGTGAACGACAGCTTGGTGATCGGGTCGAGCAGCGGCGGATGGTCCATCTCCTGCAGCGCGCCGCTGCCCCAGCGCGACTGGGGCGCGCGGCCGCCCATGACGACCACGGGGGAGCCGTTGAAGTGGGCGGTCGCGACGCCGCTGACGCCGTTGGTGATGCCGGGGCCGGCGGTCAGCACGGCCAGGCCCGGCTTCCTGGTCAGCCGCGCCGTCGCTTCCGCGGCGAAGACGGCGCTCTGCTCGTGGCGTACGTCGAGGATGCGCATCTCCTCGTGCACGGCGCCGTCGTAGAGCGGAAAGACGTGCCCTCCCGACAGGGTGAACATGGTCTCGACGCCATAGGCCTTGGACACGGCGACGGCGGCGTCACCGGCGTGCTTCGCAGACTCCATGCCGGGAACTTACCAACCAGTCACAGGAGTAAACAGACCTTAAGGCCCGTCTACAGATGATCTTCAGCGGCAGCACAGGGTGACGTAGCCGTCCGGCGCCTTCGCGGTGATCTTCCTCGGCGAGGCGGGGTCCTTGTCGATGTCGACGGTGGTGTTGCGGCCGGCCACCGTCAGGTCGTACGAGCCGCTGTTCACGAATACGCCCACGTCTCCGGACGTCCTGACGACGGCTCGCACGGCGCTCGGCGGGTTGACGAAGCTCAGGTTCACGTCACCCGCCCCGACCTCCACGTCGGTCTTGTCGGCGTTTAGCCCCTCGGCGTTGATGTCGCCCGTGCCCACCCTGGCCCAGAGGGAGCCCGCGAGGTCGTTGACGCGCACGGTGCCGGAGACGGACGTCAGGCGTACGTCACCGAACACGTGGCCGGCGTCGAGATCGCCACGGGTCGTGCCGGCCTCGATGTCGGTCTCGGGCGGCACGGACAGGAGGTAGTCGGCCATGCACCGGGGGTCCTCGGGCCGGCCGGTCTCGGGGCAGGCCACGTCGAGCCGCAGGGTGCTCGTACGCGCGTCCCAGTCCTCCGAGACGGTGGGGCGGTCCCGCGTCCACCGTACGGTGCCCCGGATGAACACCTCGCCGGCCTGGCCGGGCACGATGGACACGTGCACGTCACCCCGGGAGGAGCTGATCTTGATCTTGCGATCCGAGAACGGGATGGACCGTTGCCTGGTGTCCTCGGGCATCCTGGTCGAGGCGAACCCATCCCAGAGCGCCGCCGTGGACGCCAGCAGCGCCACGATGGTCGTCAGCGCGCCCAGGGTCAGCCAGACCGCTCTCATGGCAGGCTCCTGATCCTGAGGAAGCGCAGCACGGCGAGCACGCGCCGGTGGTCGCCCTCCGCGGGTGACAGGTCGAGCTTGGTGAAGATGTTGCCGATGTGCTTGCCCACGGCCCCTTCGCTGAGCACGAGCGCCTGGCCGATGCCCGCGTTCGAGCGGCCTTCCGCCATCAGCTGCAGCACCTCGTGCTCGCGTGGCGTGAGGCGTTCGAGCGGATCGCTGTTGCCGCGCAGCAGCAACTGGGAGACCACCTCGGGGTCGAGGGCCGTGCCGCCCGAGGCCACCCTGCGCAGCGCGTCGATGAACTCGGCCACGTCGGCCACCCGGTCCTTGAGCAGGTAGCCGACGCCGCCGGTCGCGGCGGAGGCCAGCAGCTGGGCGGCGTAGCGCTCCTCGACGTACTGGGAGAGCACGAGCACCGCGAGGCCGGGCTGCTGGCGGCGCAGCAGGAGCGCGGCGCGCAGCCCTTCGTCGGTGTGCGTGGGCGGCATTCTGACGTCGGTGATGACCAGCTCGGGCCGGTGTTCCACGGCGGCCCGCAGCAGCCCTTCCGCCTCGTCCACGGCCGCCACCACCTCCATGCCGGAGGCGTCCAGGAGCCTGATCAGGCCCTCGCGCAGCAGGACGGAGTCCTCGGCCAGCACTACTCGCACGGCAGATCCACCTCGATCGTCGTCGGGCCGCCCAGAGGGCTGGACAGCCGGAGCGATCCGTCGACCGCCTGGATGCGCTGGGCCAGACCGCGCAGCCCGGTGCCGCCGTCCAGCGTGGCGCCGCCGCAGCCGTCGTCGTACACCGACATGTGCAGGCGGTCGCGCTCGCGCCGCACGATCACCTCGGCCTTGGTGGCCGAGGCGTGCTTGGCGATGTTGGTCAGTGCTTCGGACACGGTGAAGAACGCCACCGCCTCGATGGTCGGACTCGTACGCCGCTCGATGTCGACCCGGAGCTTGACCGGCACGGGCGAGCGGGCGGCCACGCCGGACAACGCAGCGTCCAGCCCCTGGTCGTTGAGCACGGCGGGGTGCAGGCCCCTGACGAAGTCGCGCAGTTCCTTGAGCGCCTGCTTGGCCTCCTCGTGGGCCTGCTCGATCGCCACGCGCGCCGGCTCGGGCAGGTCGGTCAGGGTGGCCCTGGCCAGGCCGAGGTTCATGGCGAGGGAGACAAGCCGCTGCTGCGCCCCGTCGTGCAGGTCACGCTCGATCCTACGGCGCTCGGCGTCCGCCGCGTCGATCACCCCGGCCCGGCTCTCGGTCAGCGTCTCGATCCGCTGGCCCAGCTCCGAGCGGCTGGGCCCGAGCAGCGTACGGGCCACGAGCAGGTCGAGCGCCGCCATGCCGCGCGCCAGGAAGGGAGCGAGGAGCAGCAGCACGAGCCCCACGCCCATGAAGACCCCCAGCACCCGGTCGTCGCGCAGGTTGTACCTGAACTCCATCGGCGGGGGCTCCAGCTCCGGCGCCACGAACGACAGCAACCCCACGAACGACCCGCCCCACGCCGTGGCCACGAGGAACGCCGCGGCGGCGCCCACGAACGGCGACAGCAGGTGGTAGGCGATCTGCCGCCACGCCGCCGGGCTCCGCCATCCCGCCGGCGGTGGTGTGGGCGGGATGCGCACCCCCAGGAACGCCGCGAACCGGGAGCACTGCACCCGGGTGAACCACGGCAGGGCCCGCCACAGCAGGCGAGGGACCACGGCCAGCAGAACCGTCAGCCCGCCGAGCAGCACGGCGACCGGCAGGCCGGTCATGACGTGAGCCGTGTCGAGCCAGGCCCGTGCCGACCACGGACGGGGGACTGTCATGCCCCAACGGTATTGACCGGCGAGGGAGCCGCGAAATGGGTCTGGTGTGCTGGTCGATGGTGGGGCTAGCCCCACCATCGCAGCGGGCCGGCTCAGAGGGCCTGCCGCCGGAACGCCGCGGGGTCGAACGTGCCGCCCAGCGTGGCGCCCAGCCCCTTGCGCGCCACGTCGGCGAACGCCTGCCGGTCCAGCTTTCCCGCCCCGTCGGGCAGCGCCCCGGCCAGCGGCCGCGCGGCCAGCATCTCGAGGTCGGCCACACCGCTGCGCGCGGCCGTTCCCGGACGTCGCGGCCACCGGCCGATCACCAGCCCGGCCAGGTCGAGCCCGCGGTGGGCCAGCCCCTCCAGGGTGAGCGCGGCCTGGTTGACGGCGGCGCCCCCGGGCCCTGCCACGACGAGCACCTGCGCGTGCAGGGCGCGCGCGAGGTCGGCGACGGTGGCGCCGTCCTCGTCGAAGCGCTCCAGCAGTCCTCCCGTGCCCTCCACGACGACCAGCCGGTTGCTCTCGCCCAGCTCCCGCACCAGCGTGGCGGCGTCGGCGAGCGACACGGGCGGCATGCCCGCGGCCCTGGCCGCGGCGGCGGGGGAGAGCGGGTCGGCGAAGCGGCGCAGCTCGAAGGTGGTGGTCACCCCGGACAGCCGGATCACGTGGTCGACGTCGCCCGGCTCACCGGGGGCGACGCCGGTCTGGGCCGGCTTGACCACCGCGGTCGCCGCCCCCCGCTCCAACGACAGCACGGCCACGGCGGCCACCGCCACGGTCTTGCCCACTCCGGCGCCGGTGCCGGTGACGACGAGAACGCTCATGGACGCCAGCCTAGAAGTCAGCGAAGAACACGGCCCGCGGCGCGCTCGTCACGGCGCGTGCCCCGTGAGCCTTCACGACCGGCGCTTGACGGAGGCGAGCCGGAGTCGGCGGGTCCGGGCAAGGTGGCCTGCCGTAACGCATGATGGTCTTCACGGTCGGCGCAGGCGCGTGACGAACTTGTACCGGTCGCCGCGATAGAGCGACTGGGCCCACTCGACGGGGTTGCCGTCGGCGTCGAAGGCGTGGCGGGTGAGCAGCAACATGGGCAGGCCGACGTCGACGCCCAGGGCCTTGGCGTCGTAGGGGGTGGCCAGCACGGTTTCGATGATCTCCTCGGCGTCGGTGAGCCGCACGTTGTAGGCGTTGTGCAGGGTCTCGTACAACGACGCGTGCACCTCCAGCTCGCGCCGCAGCCGGGGGAAGCGGCGGGCGGACAGATGGGTCGTGTCGATGGAGACCGGCTCGCCGTTGGCCAGCCTGAGGCGGTGGATGCGCAGCACCCGCCCGCCCGGGTTGATGGCCAGGCGCCTGGCCAGCGCCTCGTCGGCGGTGATGTAGCCGATCTCCAGGATCTTGGTGTCGGGCTCCAGGCCGGCCGTGCGCAGGTCGCCGATGTAGGAGGTGAGCTGGAGCACCTGGGCGACCTTCGGCTGGGCGACGAATGTGCCCTTGCCCTGGATGCGCAGCAGCCGCCCCTCGACGACCAGCTCGGTCAGCGCCTGCCGGACCGTGGTGCGGGAGGTCTCGAAGCGTACGGCGAGCGTGCGCTCGGGCGGCAGCGCGGTGCCGGGCGCGAGGCTCTTGGTGAGCTCGAGCAGGCTCCGTTTCACGTCGTAGTACTTCGGAACGCGGGGGCTGTCGTCAGTCACGCTCTCACCTTCACTTCTGCCACGGCGGTGAGGGCGTGTCTGGTCACCGCGAGATCATCGGAACTCACTTCGGCCCGAGCGGTCAACCGCGGGCCGGAGCCGCCGACCGGCGCCGAGCGCGTACGACAGCTGGCACGCACGGATCCGGGCTGCTCAGGTTGATGGTGAAGGATATCCACAGCGATGTGCGCGATCGCAACCGAGACCGGTCCGCGAGCCGTGTCGCGGGGAAACAACCCGCTCGTACGGATCACCTCCCGCTGGTCGCGCCCAGCCCTTTTCCTGGAGCTGAGCGGTGTCGGCTGTGTGATGGTTCTCACATTGTGAGATTTCACGAATAGGTCATTAGAGGGCACGATGCCGTACCTGTCGTCACTGCGCCAGAGCGTGGGCATAGGTCCGGAGGCTGCGTCCGTGTACCGGCTGCGCGGCCAAACGCCCACCTCAGCGGGCCCGCCGCCGGGCGGCCGGTTTGGCTGTTGCGGGGGAAAGCACGCATGATGCACTCGTGCCGACACTGAGCGACCTCGTAGCCCGCCACACAGCGCTGGACGAGGCGGATCTCGACTGGCTGCACTCGCTGGTCTCCGACTGGCAGCTGCTGGCCGACCTGTCCTTCGCCGACCTCATCCTGTGGGCGCCGCTGCTGGGGGAGAACGGCTGGATCGCGATCGCCCAGATGCGGCCGACGACCGGCCCGACCGTCTACCACGACGACATCGTCGGCAGCGTGGCGGCCAAGGGCGAGCGCCATCTCATCGACACCGCGTGGAACGAACGCCGCATCTGCCGCGAGGGCGATCCCGACTGGTCCACCGGCGTGCCCGTCCGGGAGGAGACGATTCCCGTACGCCGTGCCGTGGAGGGCGGCGAGGCCCGCTTCCTCGCGGTGATCCAGCGCTCCACCAACCTCTCCTCGGCCCGCACGCCCTCCCGGCTGGAGCTGACCTACCTGCAGAGCGCCTCCGACCTGGCGCAGATGGTGGCGGAGGGCCGGTTCCCGTTCTCCGGCGACGAGCCGATCCTGGTCCGTTCGCCGCGCGTGGGCGACGGCCTGCTCAGGCTCGACCGGGCCGGGCGGGTCACCTACGCCTCGCCCAACGCTCTGTCCGCCTACCGGCGGCTCGGGCTGCACGCCGACCTGGTCGGGGCGGAGCTGGGGCGGGTCACCGCGCAGCTGTGCTATTCCGACGAGCCCATCAACGAAGACCTCATGATCGTGGCCAGCGGGCGGGCGGCGAAGGAGACCGAGGTCGAGTCCGGCGGCACGATCGTGCAGCTCCGAGCCATCCCGCTGATCGTCGGCGGCGGTCGCATCGGCGCGCTGGTGCTGATCAGGGACGTCACGGAGCTGCGCAGGCGCGAGCGCGAGCTGATGACCAAGGACGCCACGATCCGCGAGATCCACCACCGGGTCAAGAACAACCTGCAGACCGTCGCCGCCCTGCTCCGGCTGCAGGCAAGGCGGCTGCAGGTGCCGGAGGGCAGGGAGGCACTGGAGGAGGCGGTACGCCGGGTCGGGTCGATCGCGATCGTGCACGAGACGCTCTCTCACGCGCCGGAGGAGTTCGTCGACTTCGACGAGATCGCCGACCGGGTGATCGCGATGGCGGGCGAGGTGTCCTCGGCGGAGGTGGCCGTGACCCCGCGCCGGGTGGGAGGCTTCGGCGTGCTGCCGTCGCTCATCGCCACGCCGCTGGCCATGGCGCTGACCGAGTTGTTGCAGAACGCGTTGCAGCATGGGAGGCCCAAGCGGCTGGAGGTCGTGGTCGAGCCGGGGCACGACCGGCTGAACCTCACCGTCTGGGACGACGGGGGCGGGCTGCCCAGCGGGTTCGACCTCGACAGCTCCACCAGCCTGGGGCTGCAGATCGTGCGCACGCTGGTGGTGGGGGAGCTGTCGGGCCGGCTGTCGATCCAGCCGCGGCTAGAAGGCGGCACGGAGGTGGTGATGTCGATCCCGCTCCCGCCGGCGTGACCCGGACGAATCCGTGTTCAAGCCGGCGGGCACATCACGTGGACGCGCCGGAGCAGGGGGGTGCGGTCGGTCAGGCGGAGAGCCGGGCGCGGGCGCGGGCGGAGCGGCGCTTGAGTGCGCGGCGCTCGTCCTCGCTCAGTCCGCCCCAGACGCCGGCGTCCTGTCCGGACTCCAGCGCCCACTTCAGGCAGGCCTCGACGGCCGAGCAGGACCGGCAGACCTGCTTGGCCTCCTCGATCTGGAGGAGGGCGGGGCCGGTGTTGCCGATCGGGAAGAACAGCTCGGGGTCCACGTCACGGCAGGCAGCTCGGTGGCGCCAGTCCATGCGTCCACTCCTTAGTAGATGGAGCCTCTAGGTCGGCTCCGTGCGGCTACTACTTTGTGAAGAGTTTCACTAACTCGCGCGAACAATCACCCGGGATCCTGTGGAGGACCGGGGTCGCTCGCTCGACGCCGGGAGGACCTCGGGGTTGTAAAAGGTCCTACGTTCCGACGTCAGTCTTGAGCCTTTCAGTCACTTTGAGTGCACGCAAGAGGGTTGACGCGAAGTTTTGGCTGTTATGGATGTCGGATGCGTCACACAATGACCGATCGTAACCACCTAGACCAGAACTTGTAACGCGTTCGGCGTGGACCGGAACGTCACGGTCTCGCGTTCGCCCAGGTAGTCGCCGTCCAGCTCGAAGGCCACCGGGCGGCTCGCGGTGAGCGTGAACTCGGGCTCGTCGTGGAGCTGCACGAGGTGCCGGCCCGACGGAAGAATGTCACTCTCCGTAAGGATGTGCCGGATCACCGGCGCGAGCGCGAGCGGGCCCATGCGCCGCAGCCCGAGCAGATCGAGCCCGGTCTCGAACGAGGCCCACGGGGTGGGCGTCACGGGCCGCGCGCCGACGTACGTCCACGGCGAGGTGTTGGAGATGATCGCCATGAACACCCCCTCGGCGGTGGGGATGCCCGGACCGGTCAGCGTCATCGCCGGACGCCGCTTGTCCGTGGCCAGATAGTGCCTCAGAGCCGTGTTCACATACCGTGTGGGGGTAGCCTTCCTCCCGGCGCCTCTCAGGCCCTCCACGGCCCTCACAACCTCGGCGTCATATCCCATCCCCGAGCAGAAGGTGAAGTAGCGGTTCTGCCCCTCCCAGAGGGCCTGCCCCAATCCCACGGTCCTGCGCCGGCCCTCCCTGAGCGCCTCCAGCACCGCGCCGGTCGACTCGACCGGATCGTTCGGCAGGCCCAGGGCGCGGGCGAAGACGTTGGCGCTGCCGCCGGGGATGACGATCAGACCGGGGCGGCCGGCGCTGGGGTCGTCGCGCGCGGGCTCGCCGTCCACCGGGTTCAGCAGGCCGTTGACGGTCTCGTTGATGGTGCCGTCGCCGCCGAGCACCGCCACCAGGTCATATCCCTTGGCCCGCGCCGTGGACGCCAGCGAGGCCGCGTGACCGCGGTAGCGGGTCTCCTCGACGGCGAGGTCGACGGCCGCGCCGAGCGCGCGGATCAGCACGTCACGCGTACGGGCGTTGGTGGTGGTGGCCTTGGGGTTGACCAGCAGCATGGCGCGCATATCGCCAGCGTAGCCGGTCTGGCTCGTCCGCTTTATGGGCCTTACGTCCTGTTTCTCGGAGCGAACGTCCCGGGCGGTAGGGTACGGGCGTGAACGGTCGCCCGCTTACCCTACTCATCGCCGCCGCCGTCGTCGCCCTGGAAGGGATCGTCGCGCTCGGGCTCGGCGTGCTCGTCGCGGTGCAGACGCTGACCGGGACGCCGGGCAACGTGACGACGGCCCTGGCGGAGTCGGGGTTCGCGCTGCTGGTGGCGGCCGGGCTGCTCTGGGTGGCCTGGGGCGGCCTGCTCAGGATGGAACGGTGGGGGAGGTCACCTGCCGTGCTGACGCAGATCTTCATGCTGATCATCGCGGTCACGCTCATCCGGTCGGACCAGCCGCAGCTCGGCATCCCGCTGGTCGTGGTCGCCGTGGCAGGGTTCGTCACCCTGCTGGCGCCCCCCACCACCCACGCGCTCTATGGAGACGGTTAGACGGTTAGTCGTCGGCGGTCAGGCCCTCGCGCAGCTGGGCCAGCGTGCGGGCCAGCAGGCGTGAGACGTGCATCTGTGAGATGCCCAGCTCGGTGGCGATCTGCGACTGCGTCATGTTGCCGAAGAAACGCAGCAGCAGAATACGTTTCTCGCGCGGGGGCAGCCGCTCCAGCAGCGGCTTGAGCGACTCGCGATATTCGACGCCCTCGAGCGACTCGTCCACGATGCCGAGGGAGTCGGACACCGCGGGAGCGTCGTCGTCGCCGGAGTCGGGGGCGTCGAGCGAGACCGTCGAGTAGGCGTTGGCCGACTCGAGGCCCTCGAGCACCTCCTCCTCGGTCATCTTCAGGTAGGAGGCCAGCTCGGAGACCGTCGGAGCCCGGCCCTCGCGCTGCGACAGATCGCTGATGGCCTTGGTGAGCGAGAGCTTCAGCTCCTGCAGGCGGCGCGGCACGCGGACCGCCCAGCCCTTGTCGCGGAAGTGCCGCTTGATCTCGCCGACGATCGTGGGCGTCGCGTAGGTGGAGAACTCGACCCCCCGGTTGAGGTCGAACCGGTCGATCGACTTGATCAGGCCGATGGTGGCGACCTGGGTGAGGTCGTCGAGCCACTCGCCCCTGTTGCGGAAGCGGCGCGCCAGGTATTCCACCAGCGGAAGGTGGAGCTCGACCAGCTCGTCCCTGATCCGCTGGCGACGCGGCTCCTCGGGACCCAGCTCGGCCAGCTCGGCGAAGAGCCTGCGGGCACGGACCCTGTCGGGCACGGCGTGTTCGCTGGTGGCCATGGCTCCAGTCCTTTCCGTCACGCCGGCCCCGCCGTTCTCTGGGCCGCGCCTCGGCGCTTGCGCAGGACGATCGCCATGCGATCGGGGAAGCCCTGGGAAGGTGCCACGGCATCCACGTCGTCGGCCAGGGCGGTCAGCACCATCCAGGCGAAGTCGTCACGCTTGGGAGCGGAGCTGCCGACGGTGGCGACCTCGACCCTGATCTGCATCTCCTGGCCGGTCAGCTCGAACTCGGCGGTCAGGTCGGTGCCGGGCACCGCCTCGCTCAGCAGCATGGCGCACGCCTCGTCGACCGCGATCCGCAGATCCTCGATCTCGTCCAGCGTGAAGTCGAGCCGCGCCGCCAGCCCGGCGGTGGCCGTGCGCAGCACGGACAAGTAGGCACTGGCGGCGGGGAGCCTGATGCTCACCACGTCACGGATGCCTGCCACGCCCTCCGCGCGGGTCTCGGTTTCCTCGGTCACGTTCCTCCTCGCGTACGTGGGAACCGCCACGTGGCGGGCCGCTGACCGCGACCCACCGTATCCGACGCCAACTGCAACTTACCGCCCCTGAGCGGTGCTTGGACGCTTCAGACTCGCCATCAATGGAAAAGGCTCTGCGCGGTCGCCGACCGCGCAGAGCCTTAGGTGCCGTTTTATGCGGCCTTGGTCTCCCAGAAGATCTTGGAGATCTCGTCGATCTTGCCCAGAAGGTCCTCGGCCTTGCCGACGTCGACCGTGCCCTTGGCGCCGGCGGCGCCCGCGAGCTTTGTCGCGTCCCAGAACAGCTGGTGGAGCTGAGGGTACTGCTCGAGGTGCGGCGGCTTGAAGTAGTCGGTCCAGAGCACCCAGAGGTGGTGCTTGACCAGCTCGGCGCGCTCCTCCTTGATGGTCACCGCGCGGGCGCGGAAGACAGGGTCCTCGTTCGCCGCGTACTTCTCCATGATCGCCTTGACCGACTCGGCCTCGATGCGGGCCTGGGCGGGGTCGTAGACCCCGCAGGGCAGGTCGCAGTGTGCGGATGCGACATGCTTGGGTCGTAGCAGTCGTGCGAGCATCGGAAAGTCCTTCCTTGATGCTGAATCAGCTTGGTCCACAACCGACCTTACTCGGGTCCCGGTGCCCGTGGAGTAGGGGGTCGCAGCCCATGAGAGTGCGTGTCGAAGGCGACTCGATGCGTCCCGCGCTGGTGCCGGGAGACTGGCTCCTCGTGCGCCGCGGCGCCGCCGTGCGCCCCGGTGACCTCGTGGTGGCCAGGCTCCCCGACGATCCGGAATGCCTCATCGTGAAGAGGGCGCAGTGGCACGGCGCCGACGGCTGGTGGCTGGAGAGCGACAACCAGCGGGCGGGCGGCCGGCGCGACAGCTGGGACTTCGGCCCCGTCCACGACATCGTCGGCCGCGTGGTGCTGCGCTACTGGCCGCTGGTGCGCCGGGCGGGCGCCGCGTCCCGGCCTCGCCGGCGGCGGCAGACGTCCTGAGTCAGGAGGCGGTCCTGCGGCGGGCGCGGAAGGCGGCCACGTTGGCGCGGCTGGCGCAGCGGGCCGAGCAGTAGCGGCGCGAACGGTTGGACGAGGTGTCGAGGAACGCCTTGCCGCAGCGCGGATCGAGGCACCGGCCGAGCCGGTCGACGCCCAGTTCGGCCACGACCGCGGCCAGGCCCATCACGGCGCAGGCGGCGTAGTCGTCGGCCAGATGCAGGTGCCAGGGCCCGCCGTCGTGGTCGGAGAGCTGAGGGCGTACGGGATAGCGCACGAGCAGGGCGTTGAGCAGCTCGACCACCCGCCGGTCGTCGCCGGCCGCGTCGAACACCGCGGCCAGCTCGTCGCGCAGGCGGGCGAGGTCGGGCGGCGGGGCGGGATCGTCGGCCAGCCGGACCGCCCACGAGGCGTAAGAGGTCAGGTCCATCCCGGTCCATTACATCACGGCGGCCGGAACGGCGGGCCGGTCCGTGGAGCCGGCCCGCCGCCGGCGCTATCCCTCGGGGTGCAGCACCCGGTGCAGGAACGCCTGGGTGCGCTCCTGCTGCGGGTCGCCGATGACCTGTGACGGAGGACCGTCCTCGACGACCACGCCGCCGTCCATGAACACCACCCGGTCGGCCACTTCGCGGGCGAAGCCCATCTCGTGGGTGACCACGAGCATGGTCATCCCCTCCTCGGCCAGCTTGCGCATGACGGTCAGGACGTCGCCGACCAGCTCGGGGTCGAGCGCCGAGGTCGGCTCGTCGAACAACATCAGGTCGGGGTCCATGGCCAGCGCCCGCGCGATGGCCACCCGCTGCTGCTGCCCGCCCGACAACTGGCCGGGCAGCGAATCGCACTTGTCGCCCACGCCGACCTTGTCGAGGTTCTCCCGGGCGGTGACCTCGGCCGCGCGCCTGCCGCGCTTCAGCACCCGCTGCTGGGCGATCATCACGTTCTGCAGCGCGGTCATGTGGGGGAAGAGGTTGAACTGCTGGAAGACCATGCCGATGCGGCGGCGTACGGCGTCGATGTCGACGTCGGGGTCGGTGACCTCGATGCCCTCCACGAACACCTTGCCCTTGGTGGGCTGCTCCAGCAGGTTGACGCAGCGCAGCAGGGTGGACTTGCCCGATCCCGACGGGCCGATCACGCAGACCACCTGCCCGGGCTCGACCGTCATGTCGATGCCCTTGAGCACTTCGTTCTTGCCGAAGTATTTGTGCAGGTTCTTGAGCTCGATGGCGTGCGTCATCGGTTCCTCCCCTTACGTCCCTCCAGCCGGGACGCGAGGTATCCCAGCGGGAACGTGACGATCAGGTACGTCACGCCCGCCACCATGATGGGCGTGGCGTTGGCGTACTGGGAGGCCAGGTCGTTGCCGAACTTGGCGAGCTCGACGTATTCGCCGGAGACGCCCAGGAACAGCACCAGCGACGAGTCCTTCAGCAAGGAGACGAACTGGTTGGTGGTCGGCGGGATGACCATGCGCACGGCCTGCGGGATCACCACCGTGATCTGCGCCCTGGTCGCCGACATGCCCAGCGACCTGGCGGCCTCTGTCTGCCCCTTGGGCACGGCCTGCAGCCCGGCGCGGAAGACCTCCGCCTGGTAGGCGGCGCCGACCAGGCCGAGGCCGAGAATGCCCTGGCCGTAGGTGCCGAACGGCACCTCGAACCCGGGCAGCGCCAGCGGCAGGAAGGTGATCATCAGGAAGATCAGCAGCGCGGGCAGGCCGCGGAAGACCTCGATGTAGAGCAGCGCGATCCAGCGGTAGGGCTTGACCTGGGAGAGCCGCATGAGCGCGAGCACCAGGCCCAGCACGAACGCGAAGAGGAACCCTCCGGCCGCGTAGATGATCGTGTTGCGCAGAGCGATGGTGAAAAGGTCGGGCAGCGCCTGCTCGGCCACCTGAACCTTGGCGAAGTTCTCGGCGAGGCTGCCCCAGTCGGCGTACAGCGCCACGGCGACGAGCGCCACGACCAGAATGGCGTATTGGATGCCGCGGCTGATCTGCTGTCTTTTCCGAGGGCTGAACCTGGCGCGGACAGGCTCAGCCGTCGTCGGCTGGTCGGCCATGGATCAGCTCAGCTCGCCGGGCTTCTTGCCGAACCACTTCACGAAGATCTTCTCGTACGTGCCGTCGTCCTTGGCCTTGGCGAGCTCGTCGTTGATCGTCTTGAGGAGCACCGGGTCGGCGTCCTTCTTCAGGCCGATGCCGTACTGCTCGCCGGTGTCGAGGCTGGCGATCATCTCGAACTTGGCGGCGACCTCCGGCTTCTTCAGCCAGGTGAGCACGACGGGCAGGTCCTGGACGATCACGTCGGCCTGGCCGGCCTGCAGGGCGAGCAGTTCCTTGGACGAGTCGGCGTACTCGGTCGGGTTGTGGCCGTTTTTCTTGACGTAGTCGAGGCCGGTGGTGCTGGCCTGCGCGCCCAGCTTGAGCCCTTTGGCCTTCACGTCCTCCAGCGACTTGGCGCCCGTGCCCTTCTTGGCCAGCAGCGCCTGCGTGGCGTCGAAGTACGGGTCGGAGAAGGTGATGTTCTGCTGGCGCTCCGGGGTGATGGTCATGCCGGCGGCCGCCACGTCGCACTTCTTGGCGGCCATGGCGGCGCCGCTCTTGATCACCGCGAAGTCGATGTCCACGATGTTCTGCTCCACGCCGAGCTTCTTCGCGGCGAGGTCGACGATGTCCACGTCGAACCCGACGATCTTGCCGGTGTCGTCCTTGAACTGGAAGGGTTCGTACGGGATGTTGGTGCAGACGGTGAGTTTGCCCGGCTGCACGAGCTGGGCGCCACCGGCTGCGGAGGCGCTGGCGCTCGTGGTGCCGGAGCTCGAGCCGGATTCGCTGCCGCACGCGGAGAGCGCGAGAGCGGCGGTCAGGGCGAGCGCGCCGGCGGCATAGCCACGGCGGCCCTTGGGGCTGAGGGCCATGAACGGCCTCCTCGAAGTGAAAAGCCACGAAACTTGCGTTTTGTGCAGTTTAAATGGGGTTTTGTCCAGGTACGTCATCTGTGATTTAACGATGCGTCAACGGAAAGGCGTCGGCGCCGACACCATCTCACCATGTGGCAAGATGGGCACACGGGTGACCCCCGTAACCCCCTCCGAGATGACCGACGAGGGGATCCTGGCAGCTACCGAGGCCAGCCCGCTCGCGCTCGTCGACGAAGGTCTCTTCCGCTACCGATATGCACAGGGGTCGTTGTGGCTGCCACGCCCGCATCTTCTTCTCCCGACACACTCGACGTCGATCCTGCCTTCGCGCTGCACCGCGGGGGCAAGCTCGAAGTCCGTTCCACCGTTCCCGTCCGCGACGCCGGCGACCTGTCGCTGGCCTACACGCCCGGCGTCGCCCGGGTCTGCACCGCGATCGCCGACAACCCCGCCCTGGCCGGCGAGTACACCTGGGTCCCCAACGTGGTCGCCGTCGTCTCCGACGGCACCGCAGTGCTCGGCCTGGGTGACATCGGCCCCTCCGCCGCCATGCCGGTCATGGAGGGCAAGGCCCTGCTGTTCAAGGAGTTCGCCGGCGTCGACGCCGTGCCGATCTGCCTCGACTGCACCGACGTCGACGCGCTCGTCGAGACCGTCGTGCGGCTCGCGCCCTCGTTCGGCGGCATCAATCTCGAGGACATCAGCGCCCCGCGCTGCTTCGAGGTCGAGGACCGGCTGCGCGACCTGCTCGACATCCCGGTCTTCCACGACGACCAGCACGGCACCGCCATCGTGGTGCTCGCCGCGCTCAAGAACGCCGCCCGTCTGACCGGCCGCGCACTCGGCGACCTGCGTGCCGTGGTGGCCGGCGCGGGCGCCTCCGGCGTCGCCGTCACCAAGATCC
This sequence comes from Nonomuraea sp. K271, assembly GCF_009908215.1. NCBI lineage: Bacteria > Bacillati > Actinomycetota > Actinomycetes > Streptosporangiales > Streptosporangiaceae > Nonomuraea > Nonomuraea sp. K271. The sequence continues at coordinate 16,407 of NZ_JAAAHR010000099.1, forward strand.
TCCTGGAGGCCGGCGTCGGCGACATCGCCGTCGCCGACTCCAAGGGCATGATCTACGAGGGTCGCGAGGGCCTCAACCCCGTCAAGGAGGCGCTCGCCCGCCAGACCAACAAGGCCGGGCACACCGGGTCGACGGAGGACGCCCTCGCGGGCGCCGACGTGTTCATCGGGCTGTCGGGGTCGACGGTGTCCGAGCAGGCCATCGCGTCCATGGCACCCGACGCCTTCGTCTTCGCCCTGTCCAACCCGACGCCCGAGGTCGAGCCCGACGTGGCCGCCAAGCACGTCGCCGTCGTCGCCACCGGGCGCTCCGACCACCCCAACCAGATCAACAACGTGCTGGCCTTCCCCGGTGTCTTCCGCGGCGCTCTCGACGTGCGGGCCACCACCATCACGGAGAACATGAAGGTGGCCGCGGCCACCGCGTTGGCGGACGTCGTGGGCGACGACCTGTCGGCGACGTACGTCATCCCGAGCCCGTTCGACGACCGGGTCGCGCCCGCCGTGACCGCCGCCGTGGCCGCCCAGGCCCGCGGGGACGGCGTCGCCCGAGCCTGACCTGCGGCATCTTTCCCGAGCGGGGGCCTGCCAGGCCCTCGCTTTCCTATTGCCGCGGTTATCCCGCGAAACGGCGGGTAGGTGCGGGCCCTCTGCAGGAGAGGGGCGCAGACGGGTCGCGTGCGGGATGGAGTCTGGTTGAGGTCAGCGTACTGCCACATCTTCTTTACGCTAAGTGCTATAACTGTAGCTCTCTGTAAAGTTTGTGGGCGCCGGCTCCTGCGACGAGGAGAGCGATGGAACGCGAGCCTAACCGTCTGCTGCAGCAGCTCATCGCGGAGGCGGGGTTCTCCCATAAGGGACTGGCCAGACGCCTCAACGATCTGGGAGCCGCACGCGGGACACCAGGCCTCAAGTACGACCACAGTTCCGTGCTGCGCTGGATCGGCGGGCAGAAACCGCGTGATCCCGTGCCGAGTCTGCTCACCGAGATCTTCGCGCTACGGCTGGGCAGACGGGTCACCTCGGAAGACCTGGGCATGCCGGCCGTCGCCCCCCTCGATCTCGGACAGGAGTTCACGCACACCTGGCAGGAGGGGGTCGCGACCGTGACGGCGCTATGGCATGCCGATGTAGAGCGACGAAGGTTTCTGATCGACTCGACGTTCGCGATCGGAGCCGGCTCCGTAGGAGCCATACGCTGGTTGACGTTCCCCACCGAGGGACGCCCGAGCGGGATGGGCGCGCGGCGGGTGGGCCGCGCGGACATCGCCGCCATCCGCGAGGTCACCCGATCGTTCGGTGAGCTCGACAACCGCTTCGGCAGCGGCCGGGTCCGCTCGTCCGTGGTGAAATATCTCGACAACGCCGTCTCGCCGCTGCTCAAGGACGGCTCCTACGACGACGCCACCGGCAAGCAACTGGCGTCCGCGGCCGCCGAGCTGACCCGGCTGGCCGGATGGATGGCCTACGACATGGAGCAGCACGGCCTCGCCCAGCGCTATCTCATCCAGGCCCTGCGCCTGGCCAGGGGCGCGGACGACCAGACCCTGGGGGGCGAGATCCTGGCCGGCATGGCCCACCAGGCCATCTACATGGGCCAGCCGGCGCACGCCCTCGACCTGGCCAGGGCCTCCCAGATGGCGGCCCGCGGCGCCGGCGTCAAGACCCTGCTGGCCTCCTCGCAGGTCCTGGAGGCCCACGCCCACGCCGCCATGGGCGACACCCGCTCCTGCTCCGCCTCGCTCAACGAGGCTGAGCGCGCCTTCGACGCCCGCATGCCCGCCGACGAGCCCTCATGGCTGAGCTACTTCGACGAGGCCTACCTGTCGGCCAAGTTCGCTCACTGCTTTCGCGACCTGGGGGCGGGCGAGCAGGTCGTCCGCCACGCGCACCGCTCGCTCGACATGGACGGCCGCTACGTGCGCGGGCGGATGTTCAACCTGTCGCTGCTGGCCGCGGGACTGCTGCAGTCGGGTGAGCTGGAGGAGGCCTGCAAGGTCGCGGCCCGCGCGCTGGTGCTCTCGGGTGAGCTTCAGTCGTCCCGGTCCCGCTCCTACGCCGACGACCTGCGGCGGCGCCTGAAGCCCTACCGCAACGAGCGGCCCGTGCGGGCGCTGCGCGAACGGCAGTTGTCCGTCGCCGTCTGAACGGTGTTCCCGACACGGAACGGCCCGGACCGCCCCTGCGGGGAATCCGGGCCGCCACGCTGTTCCTCCTACTTGAGAAGCTCGCCGTGCGGGCCGACGATCCTCTTGGTGGCCGCGTAGTTGGCCTTGTTGTACACGTCGGCAGTCTCGCTGTCGAAGACGGCCGAGCTGATGGTGTCGATCCGGCCGTTCTTGTCGGTGTCGTGGAACATGCTCGTCACGCCGTTGACGTAGCCCACGCGCTTGGCGTTGCTGTACTTCATGAGCCACGGGCCACCGTCGGCGCCGGGGGTCATCGAGCACTTGAGCGTCTGGTGCGTGTCGACCCTGAACATGTTGACCTGAGACTTCTTGGTGCCGGTCTTGCCGTAGCAGTGCTTCGGCGTCACACCGGTGAAGGGCTTGTTGCCGTCGGGGTGCGGGGCCGACGGGTAGCCGAAGGCCATGACCTTCTGGTTCAACGGCTGGTTCCAGGAGAAGCCCTGACCACCGACGGTGTCGCCGAGCCGGCCCATGTCCTTGGCGATGCCGATGATGAACTGTGCCTCGTAGTACTTACGGGACGTGCCGGGCTTGACCCACTTCTGCACGTAGTAGTGGGTGATCTTGTAGTTGCCGAGGGCGTCGGGGCCCCTGCCCTTGTCACCGGGACCGTTGTAGGCGGCCCACTTGCGCTTGGTGACGTGCTCGACGACGGGCTCACCGAACTTGAAACCCTGGCCCTTGCCGACCCTGGCGGCCTTGTACTTGGCCGCGCTGACCTCGACCTTCTCGAGGACGGCGTCGGGGTGGTCGGGGCCGACCAGGTCGGCGGGCGTGGCCTTGCCCTCGGAGTAGCACTCGCCGAGGTTCAGCACGCACTTGAGGTATTCCTCGCGGCTGATCTCGCGCGGCTTCACCCACTTGTCGCCGGCCCAGGCCTTGAACTGCTTGAAGGAGACGGCCCTCTCCGGGCCCAGGGAGAAGCCGTTGTGCACGGCGACGAAGGCGTAGTCACCGTCGTAGTCGTCGTAGGTGTCCAGATCGTACGCGGTGTAGGCGTACGCGCCGACGTAGACGCCCCAGGGGGCCTTGCCCTGGTAGTAGCCGGGGACGAAGATCCACTTGTCGTAGACGTCGTCCTTGCCGTTCTCGAACACGCAGTGTCCGGCGGTGGCGACCAGGTTGCGGTTCCTGGACTGGATGGACGTGGCCGTGCACCAGCGGTAGCGACCGGCCTTGTCGAGGAAGAAGACCTTGCCGACGGTCTTGGGCAGGTTGACGTTCGAGACCTTGGCGGAGCTCTTGGTCGTGCCGGTCGGGGCGGTGCTCCCGGGCTTGCCGTTGTCCGTGCTGCCGTTGCCGCCGGACGTCACCATCTTCGGCACGGCCTTGGTGTCCAGGGTGTACTGGGTGGCCTTCTTCAGCGCGGCTCCGTTGGAGTCGAGCCAGAAGAAGGCGGCGCCGTAGGCGTCGGCGGGCTTGGGCTGGAGGTTGTCGGACGCCCAGTTCGGTTTGGCGGTGGCGGGTGCTGCAAGGGTAACGGCGCTCAGGCCGGCGGCGGCTAGGGGGATGAGCAGGCGCTTCACGGGAGGCTCCACAGTTGTCAAAACGGGCGTAAGAACCCTATCGACCCTTGAGTCACTCTTGTAAGGGGGTTCACAGATTTCACGCTATTAACGGCCAAAGGGCCCGGCTGGATGCCGAGCCCTTCGGGTTGAGCTGGTGAACGAAGACGAGTCCTCGTTCAGGTCCGTAGCGGAAACTACGGGATGAGCTTGCCGGACCACGCGGCCGCAGCGGCCTTGTAGACCGTGTTGGCCTCACCGTCGAAGTACGCCGAGGTGATGGTGTCGTAGCGCTTGTTGTCGTCGCTGTCGACGATCAGGCTGGTGACACCGTTCACGTAGCCGAGACGCTTCGCGTTGCTGTACTTGTACAGCCACGGGCCACCGGCGTAGCCACCGGTGACGGCGCACTTCAGCGCCACCTGCTCCTCGACCCTGTACTCGGGGATCTTGTAGGTGTTCTTGCTGGTCTTGCCGTAGCACCACTTCGGCGTAACGCCCGTGTAGGCCTTGTTGCCGTCGGGGTGCGCGCCCTGCGGGTAACCGAACGTCCGGACAGCCTTGCCGGTCGGCTGGTTCCACGCGAAGCCCTGGCCACCAACGTTGTCGCCCAGCTTGCCGACGCTCTTCACCTCGTGAACGATGATGAAGAAGTCGGTGCGGAGGTACTTCCGCTCCGTACCCGGCTTGTACCACGCCTGCACGTAGTAGTGCGTGATCGTGGAGTTGCCGCGCCGGTCCAGCTTGACAGTCCCCGGGAACCTGCTCGGGTCCTTCTTCTGGTTCTGGAGGTACTTCCAGGCGTCGTTGTAGGTCACGTTCTCGACGATGGGCTCGCCGAACTTCTTGCCGTTGCCCTTGCCGACGCCCGCGGACTTGTACCGGCCCTCGGAAACTTCGACCTTGGCCACCTCGGCGCCCGGGAAGTCAGGGCCGGCAAGCTCGGCCTTGCTGCCCCGCTGCACCGAGTAGTAGTCGGCGGTCTTGGGGTCGAGAACGCCCTTGCGGTACTCGTCCCTGCTGACCTCGACGTCCTTGGCCTCCTTCTCGCCCTTGTAGGCGTCGAACTCGGCCTTGGTGACCTGCTTCGGCTTGTTCAGCGAACCGCCGATGCCGTCGTAGACGGTGACGAACGCGTAGTCGCGGTCGAAGTCCTCGTACACGTCGAAGTCGTAGTGGGTGAAGGCCTGCTTACCCACGTAGACGCCCCAAGGAGCCTTGCCCTGGTAGTAGCCGGGGACGAAGACCCAGCGAGACACGGTCTCCTGGTTGGCCTTGATGTCGTACACGCAGTGACCGGCCGTGGCGACCAGGTTGCGGTACTTCGACTGGATCGAGGTGCCCGAGCACCAGTACAGCTTGCCGTCGCGACCCTCGAAGAACACCTTACCGATGGACTTCGGGAAGTTGACGTTCTGGGTCTTGGAGGAGGACTTCTTCTCCTCGCCGATCGGCGCGGTGGAACCGGGCTTGGTGTCCGCGGAATAGCCGCCGCTGCTCGAGATCTTCTTGACCTCGAGGGAGTCCGGGCTGTACGCCACGGCGCCCTTGAGGGCAGCGTTGTTGGACTTGGTCCAGAACTCGAGCGTCTCCGCCGCCTTCTGCGCGTTCGCCGCCAGGGCGTCGCTGGCGACGGTCTTGTCGGCGGCCTGAGCGGTGCCGGCCAGACCAGCGGCCAGCATGCCGGTGGCCAGAACCACGCCACCAGCCGGGATGAGGATGCGCTTCACTGTGACTCCTTGCGCTGTCGTGGAACGCCTCTTGCGTCCCATGCGTCAGTAAAGGGATAGCCAGGAACATACAGTGTCGATCTTGGGAACCGGTAGCCGCTTTGCTAGGAAAAGGTGCGACAAGTCGGGCGTGATCGTCTTGTGATGTTTAGCTGGCTGAACCCCAGGAGCTGAGCGAAGCTCGCCTTGTTGTTGTTTGCCCTGATCAACATGAGTGCGTTCTCAGGGTGGTCAGCGGGACCCCAGGGCCGCGATGACCGAGGGCGACGGACCGATGTGATACAGATCACAACATATGCATGGCACCATCTGGCGGTCCCGTGCGTCCAAACGCCTTCACTTCTGAGCCGGAAAAGCAGAGAGGCTCGGCAAGTGCCGAGCCTCTCGCTTGTAACGCCTAACGAACGGTTGGAGGCCGGTCGCTATGTGTTACTTAGACGACCTTGCCGGACCACGAGGCCGCAGCGGCCTTGTAGACGGTGTTGGTCTCGCCATCGAAGTACGGCGACGAGATGTAGTCAACGCGGCCGTTGCCGTCCTGGTCGTTGAAGGTGCTCACGACACCGTTCACGTAGCCGAGACGCTTGGCGTTGCTGTACTTGTACAGCCACGGGCCACCGTCGGCGCCCTCGGTCATGGCGCACTTGAGGGCGACGTGCTCCTCGATCTTCTTGGCAGCCGAACCGACCAGCTTCTTCGTGGTCTTGCCGTAGCACCACTTCGGAGTAATGCCGGTGTAGTTCTTGTTGCCGTCGGGGTGCGGAGCGGCCGGGTAGCCGAACACGCGGACAGCCTTGCCGGTGGGCTGGTTCCAGGCGAAGCCCTGACCGCCGACGTTGTCACCGAGTCGACCCGCGTCCAGGGACTTGTGGTCGATGATGTAGAAGACGGTCTTGAAGTACTTCGCGGCCTTGCCGGGCTTGTACCACGCCTGCACGTAGAAGTGCGTGATCGTGGAGTTGCCACGCTTGTCCAGCTTGACCGTCCCCGGGAACTTGCCCGGGTTCTCCTTCTGGTTCTTCAGGTAGGCAGCGGCCTCGTTGTAGGTCACGTTCTCGACGATGGGCTCGCCGAACTTGCGACCGTTGCCCTTGCCAACCCTGGCGGCCTTGTAGCGGCTCTCGGAAACCTCGACCTTGGCCACTTCGGCGCCCGGGTAGTCGGGGCCGGCAAGCTCGGCGTCGCTACCCTTCTGGCGCCAGTAGTAGTCGGCGGTCTTGGGGTCGAGCTTGCCCTTGCGGAACTCTTCCCGGCTGACCTCGATGTCCTTGGCGTCCTTGAGGCCCGCGTACTTGTCCCACTCTTCCTTGGACACGTTCTTGGACTTGGTCGCGTCCAGCTTGACACCGTTGTAGACGGTGACGAAGGCGTAGTCGCGGTCGTAGTCCTCGTACACGTCGAAGTCGTAGTGGGTGAAGGCCGTCTTACCGACGTAGATGCCCCAGGGAGCCTTGCCCTGGTAGTACCCCGGAACGAAGACCCACTTGTCCATGGTGGCTTCGTTCTTCGCAGTGTCGTACACGCAGTGACCGGCCGTGGCGACCAGGTTGCGGTACTTCGACTGGATCGAGGTGGCAGAGCACCACTTCTTCTCGCCCTTGCTGTTGACGAAGAACACCTTGCCGATGGTCTTCGGCATGTTGACGTTCTGCGTCTTCGAGGAGGACTTCTTCTCCTCGCCGATCGGGGCGGTCGCACCCGGCTTGGTGTCCGAGCTGTAGCCGCCCTTGCTCTGCATCTTGCTCACGTCGGACTTGGCCCAGACGTCGGACTCCTTGGCGGCCTTCAGGGCAGCGCCGTTGTTCTCCGCCCAGAAGCTCGCGATGGCGTTTGCGTTGGCCGCGCTGGTCGCCAGGTTGTCCTTGGCGACGTCGCTGTCGGCCTGAGCCGTACCGGCGAGGCCGGCGGCCAGAAGACCGGTGGCGAGAACGGCACCACCGGCGGGGATGAGAATGCGCTTCAAGGGAACTGCTCCTTGCTCTGTCGTGGGTCGCAACTTGCGTCCCATGCGTCAGTAAAGGGATAGCAAGGAACATAGCGTGGTGATCTCCGCAGGTGAAACCCGCTTTGGAAGATCCGGAAGGCGCCCCTATCGCCGTTACCGTGCTGTGACCAGTCAGAGATCTTCGCGTATGGTGACCGAGGCGTTACGTTTTTGCAGGGTACGAGGGACATGTTGCTTGCGGTACGAAAGTTCCGTTAGTGTCCCGACACAGAGTGTAGTCGGCTGAATGTGACTTAGATCACAGGAACCAGATGGAACCCTAACCCGTCTAATGTGCTCGGCCCCTCACAGACGATCTTCAGGTTCCGACCCAAAACGTCCGCATTAGCCCTATTTGTCGGGATTCTGTTGCCCGAGCAACAAGGCGCGGTCCCCCTGCGAGCCGGCGACCGGCCGCTCGGGAAGGTGTGGCTGGGCGGGCCGGGCTCCGCCCCCAGGGCTGTTGTCCCTCGGCCCCGCGGAACGCGCCTCCATATAGAGGTGGCGCCGGCGGCCTGGGCCCGGGATGGGTCGCGCCGCGCCAGGGCGTGTCCCGCCCTGCCGAACGCGTACCCATGTAGTCGTCGTTTCGCCGCGACCTACAGGTGGGTGCGTCGGGTGCGGCGGAACTAGACGGTTCTCTGGCTGACGACCTCCGCGAGGTGGTCGCGCAGCCGCGCCAGCGCCGGATGGCTCGGAGTGGCCCGCTTGCGTCGCGGCGCCGGCGGCGGGACGGCACGCAACTTCGGGCGACGATTCGACGCGCCGCTGGGCGTCTGCGCGCACGTGCCCTGCACGACTTCGATCGCGGACAGCAACTGTTGCCAGGTGCCGTCCGCCGCCCACCGTCGATGACGCTTATATATGGCGACCCAGCATCCGAACCGCTGCGGCAGGTCTCGCCAGTGCTCTCCGGTGCGGGCCTGGTAGAGCATCCCGTTGATCGCCGCCCGATGACCGGTCCGCGGACGGCCGCGCCGGCTGTCGTCAGGAGGGAGCAGCTCTTCCGGCGGCAGCAACGGCGCCAGGCGTTCCCATTCGGCGTTCGTCAGATCACCACGACGCATGCGCTCATCGTGACAAGGCCAACACGGTGTGTCAGACAAACCAAAGAAGATCTTCCTAAGCGCCCTGCCCGCTGCCGCAGTCCCGCTTCTGGTCAGATGGCCTGCGGGACGCCCATGGTGCCGGGCGGCTGCAGGAAAGGCCACCCGCACCAGCGCCGAAAGCGACCGCATCGAGGTCACCGACCAGGCCTGCAACAAGACGGCCGACCATGGGGCGTCGCCACCGTCGGCAACTCCGCCTGAAAGTACGTTCATGGCTGCGGCTGACCGTGCTTTCGGCCGATGCCGTCCCCGCGGTCGGCTCTGCAGGATACGGCCCTATGCCTCGCGAAGAGTTCCCCGGAGAACCGACCGGCCATCCCGGTCGCCATCTCCCGGACGACGCCACCGCCTCTACTGCCACGCCCGCGTCCGGCCGGTCGCCGACGGCTGCGCCCGCCTCTGGGCGGCCCCGCATCATCGCGCTCGACGTGCTGCGCGGGTTCACGTTGTGCGAGATCCTGTTCGCCAACATCCAGCTGATCGCCGACCACGGCACCGCCGTCGTGACGCAGCCCATGGGCGACTGGGATCCGTGGCTCGGGTTACCGATCTTCTCTCTGCTGTTCGGCATCGGGTTCGCCCTGCTGCTGGACTCCGCCGCCGACCGCGTCTCCCGCCCGCGGCTGGTGCTGCTGCGACGGCTGGTGGCGTTGCTCGCGATCGGGCTCGTGCACATGGTGCTGTGGCCGGGGGAGATCCTGACCAGGTACGCGGTCGTCGGCCTGCTGGTGCTGCTGCCCTCGTCCTGGCTGCCGCGATGGGCCGTGGCCGGCCTCGCCGCCGTGCTCGTTCCGGTGGCGCTGTGGGGCGGGGGCGGGCCCCTGCTGATCGCCGGGCTGTTCCTGCTCGGCTCGGCACTGGCCCGCTACGGGGTGGCCGACCAGATCGAACGGTCCATCCGAGGGCCGCTCCTGCTGGGGCTGGTCCTCGCGGCAGGGACGGCCACTGCCTTGTGGGTGCACGGCCAGATGGAGGCCGGGGCGGACCCGATGCAGCCGTCGTTCACGTCCAGCCTGGCGGATCTGCTGATCGCCGGCGTGGTGGTGTGCGCCCTGCTGGTCCTGCTCAGAACGCCGCTGCGGCCGGTGCTGCGGGTCGTCTTCGCGCCGCTGGGCCGGATGGCCCTGACCAACTACCTGACCGCCACGCTTCTCGTCCTGGCGGCGACGCACGTTCTCGGCCTGCCGATCGGGCAGTCCTTGCAGGTGGCGTTCCTGGCCGCGGGAGCCATCCTCGCGGCCCAGTGGCTGCTGTCCGCCCTGTGGCTGCGCCGCTACCGCCAAGGCCCGCTCGAATGGCTCTGGCGCTGGGCCACCTGGGCCCGCCGCCCGCCCTCCAGCCGGGTCGGTACGTGAGGAACTCGGCTCCGGATCGTGGGCCGCGAGTCGTGTGCTCTCTGGAATGCTGACGAAGCTGCCCATGCCTCGCACGGTGTGGATGGAGCCCTCTTCGCGGAGGGCTCTCATGGCCTTGCGCGCCGTCATGCGAGCGATGCCGAACTCCTGCATGAGGGCGTTCCCGCTCGGGACCCTGGAGCCGGGACGGTACGTCCCCTCGGCGACGCGCTCGCGAATCACCTGTGTAACCTGCTGCCATCGGGGCTGGTCCTCGCGGAACTTCATCGCGAGGCCACAGGTCGTCTTCTGAGCGGTCGAGCAGTGGTGACACGGCGGGGCTGCATCCTGGAACACCAGGCACGTCGCCGGGTAGGACGTACGGCTGATCGCAGCTCGATCTGGGGGCGTCCCACGGGCTTCTTGTCCTGGTCGACATGATCGCCGAAAGGCTGCGCGTACGTTCGTCGACCCGTAGCGTGGGGTTCTGTACCCGAATTGCACCGTTCGGTGATTCTTGTACACTCTTGACAGTCTTCCTGACAAGATCAACCCGATCGTCGGTAAAGCTCGCTGGGGTCGCAACCATGCCGGAAACCGCATTCTCCGCCAAACTGTGGATGGGAGCCGGGGGTGGCGTCCACGACGCGGCGCGCGCCCTGCGGGTCGGTGTGGACGAGTTCTGCGACGCGATGGGCGAGCGGCCGTTCGGGAGTGACGATCTGGGCCGGGCCCTGTACGAGGGCGATCGGGCGCGCAAGGCGCCGGGTTTCGTGGGGCTGCGCGACGCCCTGCTGGAGAACCTGGTCGGTACGGTGAACCTGCTCCAGGGCATGTCCGCCGGGATGGTCAACGCCGGCACCGTCTACCGCAGCGCCAACAGCGCGACCATGGATGTTCTGGACGGCCGTGAGTCCTCGCAGCCCTCGTCCTCCGCGGCGTTGGCGGAGATCGAGGAGTATCGGCCGGTGATCGACGGCGGCAGGCTGCCCTCGACGGTCGAGCCCCCCGGTTTCGTGCAGCAGGCGGCATGGTTCTTGCAGGCCATGGGTTTCGGGTGCGCCTACCCTGATGGCGACATCGCCCAGGTGAACGTGCTGCGCGAGGCCGCCCTGACGATCGGCCGCGTTGTCGATCGGGCGGCGGAGGAGGTCGATCAGCACGCGGGGCGGGTGATCGCGTCCGGGCACGGGCCGAACACGGACGAGTTCAAGAAGGCCGTGAAGATGCTCACCGGCGAGAAGGGACTGCTGAAGGAGCTGAAACGGCAGACGGATGAGCTCGCCGACTACTGCCGGACGGGGATGGACGCGATCTCCAAAGCGCAGTGGCACTACTGGGTGGCCGCCGCCTTCGTGGTGACCTTGGTGTACGTGGCGATCGTCATCAACCCCTATCTCAACGCCGCGGCGGCCAGGCTCATCCGGCTGGAGGGTATGGCCCTGCAGATCACCTTGCGAATCATTCGCGAGGCGGTGCTGGGCATGGCCTTCGCCGGTGGGCTGAACGTGATCGACCAGCTGTTCGCCACCGGTGACATCGACCTGAAGCAGCTGCTGCAGTCGACATGGCACGGGGCGGTCGCCGGCGGCCTCATGGGCGGCGCGCACGGCGCCCTGCCCTCGCTTCTGCGCAAGGGCGGCCCCCTGCTGACCGGCCTGGCCTCGGCGATGGAGAAACCCGGCTGGGAACGGGTCCTCTCCCGCCTCCTCGTCGGGGGGACGGTGAGCACCGGCGTCATGGCGACGGCCGGATGGGCGAGCGGGTACGGCTGGGACTGGAAACATGCCGCACAGGCCGGCTTCGGCATGGCTCTCCTCGGCACCGGCGCGGAACTGGCCGGCAAGACGTTCGCGGCCGGCCGGCAGCGTGTGTCCCCCGAACTGGGACTGCGCCTGCCGTGGGAAGCCTTCCCCAAGAAGGGGCTGCAGTGGCTGCGCAGCCCCGAGAAGAGGTGGATGGAGTTCAAGTGGTCCATGGGGTTCATGCCGCTCGCCGCGCCTGTGGCCGGCCTGACGGCGCTGGTGAAGTTCGCCGAGGACGGCAAGAGCCCCTTCATGACGCAGCCGCGGCTCGGAAAAGACGGCGAACTCTTCAACATGTGGAAGTTCCGTTCGATGAAGAGCTCCGACGGCATGGATTCCAGCCTGGGATCCGCCGATACGCGGGTCACCCGGTTCGGCAGCGTCATGCGCACCGCCGGATGGGACGAGCTCCCGCAATTGCCGCAGGTCGCCACCGGGAAGATGTCGTTCATCGGACCCCGTTCCCTGGTGCAGGCTACCCATGACGAAATGGCTCGCGATCTGAGCCCGCAGGTCAACCACACGTGGACGACCGGCAAGAACGCGGCCACTCCGGGGATGTGGAGCCACTTCGGCTTCTACAAGAAGTACTTCGGCTACGAGGACGCTTCCCCGCAGTTCAACGGGCTACGGGGGAGGCTGGACAACTGGTATTTCCAGCACGCCAACGAGACGATCGACCGTGAGCACTTCCGTAAGGAATTCGGGAAGATGATGAAAGCCTGGGGTTCCGCGGTGACGGGAGGGAAGGGCTGAAGCCGTGCCGTATGTCCCGTTTCACGTTGACTCCCCTGAGGTAGGCGAAGGCATGACGAACACTCAGCTGGTCACTACGAGGGGGAGCGACCGCTAGCACGCCGGCGAGGACTGCCCGGCGTTCCAGGCGGGCCGGCGCGGCAGCGAAGCCAGGGCAGCGCCCGTACACCGTCCTTCGGATGTCCCTAGCAGACGCCCAGGTCGGTGGGCGGACGCCGTGCTCGAGATGTGGCGGCGTCGGACGTAGGTGAACACCCCGGGGGAAGGCGGTCGGGGCAGGGTCAGCTGACTTTGGGCAGGGTCCGTACGGAGGAGGCGTGCCGGTAGACCTCTCCCGTGGTGGTGTCGAAGTACGGTGACGACACCGCGTCGTACCAGCCCTGCGCGTCCCTGTTCCAGGTGAGGCTGTTGACACCGACCAGGGTGCCGAGCCCGCGGTTCTCGTTCCAGCCGATCAGCCAGGGCCCGCCGCTCGCGCCGTGGCTGAAGTCGCACGGCTGGAGTTGTACGCCCTTCTGCAGGTCGAAGGCGGGGGCCACGGCGGCCCACTGGGTGATGGTCCGTTCGCAGCTGCGCAGGCTCTTGCCGTTGAACGGGTGGCTCCTGTCGGGCTGCATGCCCGCCGGGTAGCCGAAGGAGATCGGGGAGTACGTGGAGGGCTTCTTGTTGAGTGAGAGCCCCTGCCCGCCCACGTTGTCCTGGAGCCGGCCGATGTCCTTCATGACGTAGGTGCCGTTCTTCTTCGTCCAGGTGAAGCCGCGGTGCACGGTGACGAACGCGTAGTCGTAGTCGTAGTCGCCCTTGCCCGACCAGTCTTCGTGCATGCTAATGGCGGCGCCCACGTAGATGCCTCCGGACGCTTCGCCGCTGGGGACGAAGATCCAGGAGTCGGCGGCCCTGGCCTGGCGCGAGTCGTACGCGCAGTGTGCGGCTGTGGCGACGACGCTGCGGTTCTTGGCGGCGACGGCGCTGGCCGAGCACCAGTACTCCTTGTCGCCGAAGCGGAAGTAGACCTTGCCCATGGTCGCGGCCGGCTTGCCCTTGCGCGGCATCGCGGCGGCCACGTTCTGTGCGGCGAGGGAGCGCCTGATGGCGGCGACGGGGTTGCGCTGATCGGTGGACGTCACGGGCTGCGACGTCGGGGCAGCCTTGGTTTCGGGTGTGGCGGGGCTGTAGTTGTCGGCCACCTTGAGCCGGTCGGGCTTCCAGTGTTCGGCGACCCGCTTCACGTCCGCCTGGGTGGTGGCCAGGGGGACGGCGTACACCTTGCTGTCGCGTGCGGCGTCGGCGATCCCCGTGAGGGCGGGCAGCACCAGCAGCGCGCTGCTCAGAGCAGCGAGCGCGACGTGCCTGGCCCGGGGGATCATCTTTGCCTTTCTTGGGGTCGTAAGGAGGGATTTTTCCAGATGTACAGACGGTATTGCAGCGTGGATAGAGATTCGTTACCTGATCAAGGGTGCACTTCGCACTATAAGGAGTCTGTCAGACATCCACTCCGCATACCTCTAAATGATCATTAAGATGTTGCATCTCCGCAGGTCAGAGCGTGTATGTGGATCACATGATGTGTCGTGAAAAGTCGTCATTTCGTGGGGCTTTCGGTGTTGACCGAGTGGCGCACACCACGTCGCCGCCGGCCCTATTCCGCCGCCAGGGGAAGGCCCCGGAACCCACCCGGGAACCGGGGCCTGGGGTGTCGCGCTTGATCACGGCATGTTGCCGGTCCAGCGGTTGGCGGCGGCCTTGTAGACCTTGTAGGTGTCGGTGTTGAAGTACGGCGACGAGATGTGGTCGTAGCGGTCGTTGCCGTCGGTGTCCCACGCGACGCTGTTGACACCGATCAGGTAGCCGGTGCGCGACGCGCTCTTGTACGAGTAGAGCAGCGGCCCGCCGCTCGCTCCGGCGGTGAAGGAGCACTTGAGTCCCACGTGCTCCTGCAGGTTGTACTTCTTGGCCTCGGGCATCGGCTTGGTCTTGCCGTAGCACCACTTCATCGTGCGCCCGCTGAACGGCTTGTCGCCGTCGGGGTGCTCGCCGGCCGGGTAGCCGAAGGAGAACACGGTCGCCTTCGTGCTGCGGTTCCAGGTGAAGCCCTGACCGCCGACGTTGTCACCGAGGCGGCCGACGTTCTTGACCGTCCACTTCCAGCGGCCCCGGTCCTTCGCCCAGTCGACCTTGATGCCGTTGTAGACGTTGACGAACGCGTAGTCGTAGTCGAAGTCCTCCTTCACCAGGAAATCGTCGTGCGCGTTGAACGTCTTGGCGGCGTAAATGCCGTAGGGCGCTTTGCCGTCCCAGACGCTCTTGCCGTCCCAGTACGAAGGAATGAACACCCAGTTGTCGTAGAAGGTGTTCTTCTTCGTGTCGTACACGCAGTGGGCGGAGGTCGCCACGAGGTTGCGGTACTTGCCCTGCACCGAACTGGCCGAGCAGTATCGCCAGTTCTTCGGGTTGCGCGGGTCGGCCTTCGGCAGCGTGAAGAACACGCGGCCGACGGTGTTCGGCAGGTTGACCTGCTTGCTCTTCTTGGCCTTGGTCTTCTTCTCCCCGCCGATCGGCGGGACGGATCCGGCAGGGCCGTCGGGGGTGCTGTTGCTGCCCCGGAGACCCTTGGTGGTCAGGTCGATGACGTCGTCGTGGTCGGTCGCCCGCTTCACGCGGTCCGGCGTCCAGAACTGGATGGCCTGCTCGGCGGGGGTGGCCGCGTTCTTGGACACGACGTCTGAGGGTGCCGTCGCGCCGGCCGCGGCGCCGCTGAGCGTTCCCGTGGCCAGCCCGACGGCCACCAGGCCGGCCAGCGGGATCGCGATGCGCCTTGCTCGGGAATACATGGAGCTCCTCTCGGCTTTCGGCGGCCCAGAGCGGGGTGCTGCGCCCCGGGTGGGCCAGGAAAACGATCGGAACGTTAATAAATGGCCGGAGCGGCGGCCAGGAAACGACGTGAAAAAGCATGGCCCGGTTCCGTTCCGTTATGGAAATAGCGAGATCGCATGTATTCCTGATCGGCATCTCCGCAGGTGGGAGGGGCTGGTATTTCTGCTCCGGAAACAATGGTAACCCGCTTTATCAGAAGCCACTGCTTATCAACCGAATGTTGTTCTGGTTAGATGGTTTCATGGATCCTCGCACGCCCTGCCTCATCGGCATCGCACAACGCACCATTCGCGAGCAGCCCGGCCCGGAACCGCTCGCCCTGTGGGAGGAGGTGGCGCGCGCGGCCGCCGCCGACGCCCGCCTCCCGGCCGGGCGGCTCGACTCGATCCAGCTCGTCTACAGCGACTCCTGGCAGTACGACTCGCCGGTGGGCCGCCTCGCCGAACGCCTCGGAGCCGCGCCGAGCCACCGCGCCTACTCCAAGGTCGGCGGTACGGCCCCGCACCTGCTCATCGGCGCGGCGGCCGCCAGGATCGCGGCAGGCGAGATCGACTCGGCGCTGGTCGCGGGGGCCGAGGCGCTGGCCACGCGTCGGGCGTACCGGCAGGCGGGTGAGAGCGTGCCGTGGAGCCATCCGGCCGTGCCCAAACCCCCGTACGGATGGGAACGGCCCCCGCATCCGTCGGCGCTGGCCCACGGCCTGTTCATGCCGGTGCACACGTACGCGATCATGGAGACGGCGCGGCGTGCGGCGCTCGGCCTCACGATCGAGGAGGAGATGCGCGAGCGGGGGCGCATGATGGCGCCGATGACCGAGGTGGCCGCCGCCAACCCCTACGCCTGGCGCAGGATCCCGCGCACCCCCGTCGAGCTGGTGCACGGCAACCGTTTCGTCGGCTGGCCCTACACCAGGAACACGGTCGCCGTCATGGAGGTGGACCAGGCGGCGGCCGTCGTCCTGGCGAGCTCGCGGCTGGCCGACCGGCTCGGGGTGCCCGCCGGTCAGCGGGTGTACCTGCGTGGGTGGGCGTACGCGGAGGACACCTGGGAGGTGGCGGCGCGGCCCGCGCTCGGACGCTCAGAGGCCGTCGGGAGGGCCGCGGAGGCCGCCTTCAAGCGCGCGGAGCTCGGGCCGGACGACCTGCACGCCCTCGACCTCTACAGCTGCTTCGCGATCGCGCTGCGGCAGGCGTGCGACGCCGTCGGGCTCGACCCGCTGGACCGGCGCGGGCTCACGGTGACCGGAGGGCTGCCGTACGCGGGCGGGCCGGCCAGCGGCTACGTGCTGCACTCGACGGCCACCATGGCGGGATTGCTGCGCACGCAGGCTGGGCACGGCCTGGTCACCGGGGTGGGGATGCACCTGACCAAGCACGCCTGCGCCGTCTGGTCCAGCGAGCCCGGCGGAGCTCTCGGAGAGGCCGCGCCGGTGTTCGTGGCCGAGGAGAGACCGATCGTGCCGGTTTATACGGGTGAGGCCGTCGTGGCCGGCTACACCGTGGCGCACGGGCGGGACGGTGAGCCGGAGCGCGGGGTGCTCGTGGTGGACGTGCCGTCCGGCGGGCGGGCGTACGCGGTGGTGACGCGGGACGACCTGCTGGCCGACGCCGAGTCGCGCGAGCTGGTCGGGCAGGTGGTACGGGTCGCGCATGACGGTGAGGTGAACGTGGCGACCTGGTGATCCCCCGAAGTGGATTCGCGTCGTCCTACCGCAACCAGCCGCACGCACTGGTGGTCAGCGGCGCGGACAGGCACTGGGAGATCTTCGTCAGGCTGTGCAGGCAGGCCGGGCCTCGGGCAACCTCGCCGCGCTCGCCACCGAGCACGGTTGTGAATTCGTGACCTGTGACAAGGACTTCGCCAGGTTCGAGGGCTTGCGCCGGCGGTCCCCCCTCAACTGAACTGGAGGGAAAGGGCGCAAGCCAGGCTACTCGGCGAGGAACGTCGTGGCTGAGCGGTTCGACGTCATCGAGTCAGGCGGCGAGCGCGGACGCCGCCGCTGGATCGGGTTGGTGGTGGTCCTGGCGCTCCTGCTGGTCCCTGCCGTCAGCCTGCTCGTCAGCCAGGATCCCGATCCGGCTCCCGCGCCCGACCCGGTGTTGCCGCAGCCGGTCCCCGGACCCATCAGGTCCTTGCGCACGATCGACAACCCGCCCAACGTTCTGCACGCCGAGGCCACGGAGAGGGGCGGCGACGAGGTTCTCGACGTGGTTTTCCCGCACGGGGCACGCGCCAAGGTGCGCTATCCGGCCGAGCTCGGCCTCGCCGACATGGGCTCGCGGCCGTTCCAGGGTGTCTGGGTGGAGGGGAGCTACCGCCAGTTCGTCGCCCCGTACGGCGGCGAGATGCAGATCACCCAAGGCGGCGAGCCGATCAGAAACTACGCCCCCAACGTCACGCTGTGGCCGCGCCAGGCGGGTAGCGGCGGCTACGGGCAGGTGCTGATGTTCGCGTTCGGGCCGTGGCGGCTGGCGATGTACGACCGGGGGACCGGGCTGTCGTTCGAGGAGCGCACGGCGCTGGCCGAAGGGCTGCGGGGCAAGGTGACGAAGGACGGCTACCTGGTGTTGTCGGCCGAGGACGCCGGTGACGGCGTGCGGCTGGCCCAGCCGGGCGACGCCGTGCGGGGGGAGCCGGTGGGGGCGCAGCTGTGGTT